>JAUWMY010000099.1 GCA_030612945.1 Desulfobacteraceae bacterium | reverse complement strand
TCATTTCCTTTTTCCCGGGACCGGCGGCCGTGATCATATGTCGGTCCATGGAGTCGAGCAGCTTGTCTCCAGGATCTGTCTTAAAATCCTCGATAAACATGTTATGCCGCACATGCTGCGTCATACTTATGCCACTATGGTTCTTAAATACTCTAACACCAGAGAGGTTCAAATCCTTCTTGGACACAAGAAATTATCTTCAACAGAGCTTTACATGCATCCCACGATCCAGGATTTGTCAAAGTCCGTTAACAAAACCTTTAGCTAAGGAGTCACCATGGAGAAACTGCTTTTTTACCCCTTCATGATCCTAACCACCCTTTTTTGTCTCTATTTTCTTGCCAGAGACGCCCACTTATTTTTATCCGGATTAAAAAACCTCTAATTTTGCCACCTATGAGCTCCCTTAAATCTTCTTTGAGGGAGCTTTCCTTATAGCGCCCCCATATTAACCCCTTTTTCCCTATACAGGTGCTCACACCCAGGGGAGATCGTCCAACCTCGGCGATATTTCAACCTCGGTTTCAACCCGCCCTCCCCCCAAAGTCCCTTTTTTCGCCGTGTCGCACTTTTAATACACCATAGTGACTACTGTCATAAAGGTTATGTAAAATTATAAGGAACGAGCTTTTAAGCGCTGTTCGTTCCCTTCATATTTAATCAAAACTGAACCGCTTAAAAACTCTTAACTATTTTTATCTAAAATCTGAACACGAAGACTAAAGTTCAGATTTTTCTCACTTCAATTAGTGGTGAATAGTTGCAATAAACATACCAGGTATGCACTTAAACGCCGTGCAAGGCTATTGTGTTTTTTTTAAAAAAAGGTGCATTTTTATTGTAATGATTTCAATAATTTAGGGCATCTTTTTTCCCCTCGCAAACATAGGTCCATTAAGGGTTTGCTGGGTGGTAACACTTGACATTTTGATTATAATGATTATAATAGAAGGTAAGATTAACATTTTAAAGGAGGGAGAGATGAAAAATTATTGCAGCCAAAATGGTGGACACTGTGAAACATGTAGCCTGGTAAATTACGGCAGGGATTGTCATAACAATCCTATCGAAGCAGATGATATATTGTCCATCCCGCCCGAGGGGATTGCTGGCCTGCCCAGGGGAAAAATTATGGACATCCATGAGTCAGCTAAACTGCGGCCGGAAGAAAAATACGAGGATTAATTTTATAACTTAATCAAATAAAGGAGGGAGAAACGATGGGAACCTCAAGAAGCAAGTACAGAATTTGGGACGATAATGTACTGGTTGCGGCATTTTGTCGCAGACCAAAAGACCCGCGGGCAATAAAGTTAACAGTGAGGAATGCGCAAGAAAGGGCTTTAGGGATAAAATACTATATCCCTGCGGAGAAATCGAAGGTCAATTAAATCCATTTCCCCCGCTAAGGCCCATAATGGAGGAGCTACACTGGCGGGGTATAAAGGAGAAAAAATGGCGAACTTTAACTTACGAAATATTCAGCCTGCGCAAAGAGGCGCAGCAAAGAAGCAAGCGATTGATGAAGGTATATCAACAAACAAACTCATTTTAAAGGCACTTTCTCAGTACCTGGAACGAGTCAAGAAAAAGTGAGGCACGGGTAATTTTAGACGCTCAAGGCGTCTGCAACTTCTCCAATAATTACCTTAACTCTCTTTTCGTCCCCCCCGGGTCCACCCGGGGGGGCTTTTTGTTTTTCCCGCCGAGGCCTGATCTCTTCAAGCCACATCTGATATTTTTTTATCTCAGCTTCCACGGACACACCTAATAAGTGAAGTAAACGATATCCCTTGATTGATATTTTATACAGACTCGACTTAAAAACCATTCCATACAATTTGTGCCTTTTAATCCTTCGCCGTCTCATTAAATATTTTTCAGACTCAGCGCAGGCAAGCCACCGGTTTAATGTCGATCTGGATTTTTTGAGACCCTGGCGGAGCTCCAGAAGCTCAAGGATTTTTTCTTGTGACGGCCAGCAATAATCCTTGCCATATTTCCGCTGCACTTTTAAAAGTAAAACCAGCAACGGATGGGCTTTTTGTGAAGTTTGCATAGCTATAACCCCCATCTTAATTGATGTTTATAAATAATATTATTGATCTTTATCAATCCTCTACGCTGAATATCCCTGCCAGGACCTCGACAAACAAATCATCCCATGGATTTTCAGTCGCCCTTGCCTTGATCCTCAGCTCAGCAATAAGGCCCTGGATTGCCTTTCTTATCTCAGGGCTTATATGCTTTAGCACCTGCCAAAGGATACTGCTTAATATTCCCATCCAATTCATTAGATCACCTCCCTTCTCGTTCTATTTTAAATTTTCTTTTTAACAGCCCTTCTCTTAACTTGTCAATTATGCTAATTTTGAAATATATCAAATTTGACATAACCCACCACAAGATCTTGTGATTCCCGGAGGCCTCTGGTATACAATATCTTGTATTTTAAGGAGGGCTCTTTTTTTGATTAAAATTTCTAAGACGCAGCGCAGGATAAAATTTTTTGAGATGATCGCCAGGTTATCCCTTTACTCTCAATATATTGGTATACAGTTGCTTCCTACCTGCTTTAAAAGATCCGCAGCTGAACATCGTAAATTACTTGCCCGGGGTAAAAGTAAGATCAAACGATCTTTTCATCAGGACTGGCTTGCTATGGACTTTGCAATATTTAAAGATGGCGAACTCTGTTGGTCCAGGTGAAAAGGCTATGATGCCTTAGGCGAGGCATGGGAAAAGATGGGCGGAGTCTGGGGTGGCCGGTGGACCGACCCTGAAGATATTTACCATTTCCAGGAGGGGACCTGGTATGTCTAACAGAATTAAATCTCTCAGCTTTTGTATACCGGCCTGCGGTCTAAGGGAAACGTTGCTTGAGAGGACCATCAACTCTATTCATCTTCAAAAGATCGATATCCCTTATGCTATTCTTGTCTATGGAAAAACTTCCCTCGATACAAAATTACATCGTTTTATCAACAAACATAATACCCACGACCCCGAGCACGGCCGCATCAATGCAATTTTTAACAGACTTGCTGAAATGTCACACAGCGAGTTTTTAGTTTATATAGGTGATGATCAGGAGCTTATTTTCAGATGGTGGGAGTGTGTAAGGAAACTTGACACGGACTTGTTTGATTTAACACCTTTTCCCGTTTATCAATTCGAGCAGGATAAAGAGCCTGTCGAGTGGTTCTCCTGGTGCACCAAAAAAGACGGGCTCTTTCGTAAAAAATGGAATGAGTCGGCCGATAAGTTTACTTACATCAGCACCGGTTGTCTTATCGTTCGCAGGGAAACTGTTTTAAAAATTAAGTTCGATGAGAAATTCGGCAGAGGCGGTGACTTTCTCTTTAGCAATGCCTGTTTTAAGGCTGGTTACAGATTAAAAGCTTTTCCCTTTATGTCAAGGGCGTACACAGTTCATTATCTTGCCCCGGCCCCCTACAGGATAGGTGACAAGAAAGGTTAGCTCTATCAATGGTCTTTATATCTTTAAATCAGCTATACATAGACATAAGGCAGCTAGCTCTTAAGCTTCCAGCCTTTGATATCATTGCCGGCGTTCCCAGATCCGGGGTTATTGCTGCAGGCATTTTATCCTCTCATTTAAACCTGCCCTTAGCCGCTGTTGACAGAGCTAACGGCTTGATTATTTTCCAGGGCGGGGTCCGGGACGCCCCACCTGCCGGTAAAAATATCCTGGTCCTGGAAGACTCAGCTCACTCCGCATTTTTTACAACATGGATTAATGAATTTTTACCCGGGTACAATGTAAAGACGGCCGCTATCTATGTCGAGGAACAGATAAAATACAGGCTCGATTATTGGGGCAAGATCTGCCCTCAGCCGAGAACTTTCTCGTGGGGCTTTATGAATTGCGACCTCCTGAAAACTGCCTGTGTCGATATGGACGGCGTCCTTTGTGTTAACCCCACAAATCATCAGAATGATGATGGCCCCAGGTACAAAGACTTTTTGATTAATACCCTTCAGATTTATAGGCCGTTAAGACGCCCTATTCACTCGATCGTATCTTCCCGGATGGAAAAGCATCGATCTTTGACCGAGGCCTGGTTAAAGAATCATAACGTTTCTTACAACCATTTAATTTTGACCAATTATTTGTCGGCTTCTGATAGGCAAAAGGATAACAGGTACGCAGAATTAAAGGCGGAGTACTACAAATCTGTCGATTGCGGCTGGTTTGTCGAGAGCGATTCACGCCAGGCTAAAAGAATTGCAGAGCTAACAGGCAAGCCGGTTATCTGTTCAGAAACTCTTGAGTCATATAACATGGTGGCCATCTGATGGAATTACTTCAAGACAGGCGAGAATTAAGCTTCGCCCTTCAGATCATCCTACAAAAAATACCTACTTTGAAAAAGGTTATCGATATCGGCATTTACAAAGGCGGGTCCCTTCGCTTGTGGCAGACTATCTCCTCCCCTGAAGCTATCCTGGTCGGTGTCGATTCCCATGATTTCACCGGTGGTCTTTTTTCCCATGACAGAGATGTTTCTCTTGTCTTTGGTCGTTCCGACTCCCCCGGGGTGATCAACAAAGTAAAAAGCATTATCGGCATCGATGTCGATCTTCTTTTTATAGATGGCGAGCACACTTACAGCGTGGTCAAATCAGACTACGAGAACTATGGTACCCTTGTCAGGCCAGGCGGCCTTATCATGTTCCACGATACCCAGAGCACTGCAAGATCTCCCAGGTCCGCCCCCCAGGGCTGCAAGGTCAAACAATTCTGGAGGGAGTTGATCGATATGAATGTTGTCAAGGAATATTACGAGTTTTGCTTTAATGCAAACCTTCCCCAGCAGATGGGCACCGGTATCATTGTTAAATAATTCAATTATCCCTGAATTTACCTATTTTGGCCAGAATCAGCCCTTAGAGTCAAATTTCAATTTTTTTGCATCCGGAGGATAACTCACCTGGTCACTTCTCTTTGTCATCCATACCCAACTATGCCCACTTTCAATCATTTCAATAACTTAAATCACTTTTGAACACATGGCGACCTGGTTGATATCCCTTCAGCTCATGATCAGGATCGGGATCCACCGGCAGCCCATTTTTAAAAAACACTATCTCTGTTTTCCTTAATATCCCTTCCATTACCGTTCCCGGACAGAACCCTGAAAAAACGCCACAGGATCCCGTGACAGAAAAAGTAAGAGTATTAAAAGAAAGTGGGCATGTTTCAGCCTCACAGATCCTCTACAGCAGGCTTAAATATAAAATAGATGTAACATTGGAAGGGAGAGCGACCAAAGCCATGTGAGTAGGTACCTACATTCGGGGGGAAGTCCAATTTAAATGATTGGGGGAGGAGCCAATCGATGGGGGGAGAAGCCAATCCATGGGGGAAAGGCCAATTTAAATGATTAGGGAAAGGCCGATCTTGGAATGATACATAAGAGAAGGGGAGAAGCCAATCGATGGGGGAAAGGCCAAGCTTAATATTCGCTGTCATGTCGCTTGCATAGAAAAAGATGCAAGTGCCATGCCAGCGAGCGGAGGGAAAAGCGAGCGTTCTTGTCTTAAATCATCGCAGGGTTGAGCGTGTTTAGCAATGCCCGGCCTACCCTACGCCAACCCCGCGGATAGGCATTGCCAAACACCCTCAACCCCTGTTTTGCGAAACACGAAAAAAGAAGACGGCCGGTTTGAGATTCAATTCTCAGCATTCAGCTTTGAGAATTGAAACTCACCCGGCCTCGAGGGGCCCTTTGGCGGGAATCAATTCTAAGCCTTCGGCTCTGCGAATTGAGTCCCGCCTGGGCCCCTTAATCCCACCCACCCACCCTTGAGAGAAAAAGCCTTTACGGCAAGATGACCTCCGTTAATTCGCTTCGCTTCAATTAACCGAGGACACCTTGCCTTTAAAGTGAAAGACGTCGGGCCAGCGGCCGGATTCAATTCTCAAATAACAAACTTGAGAATTAAATCCCGCCGCGGCCCTTCCGGGAGGGATTGCCATCCTAACCTGTCAATCCCGGGTCAACCTTAATGCCTGGTTTAGTGGTTCTCTACGGGCGGCGCTCGCCCCCCATTTCCCCCAAACCCCCTTAAAACCCCCTATGTGCTCGTTTTGTGCGGCCTTGGTGCGGGCGGATTTGCAGGGCATTTTCCATGCAAGAGTCACTTTGCCTTGCATGGCTGCAAGCTCCGCCCGCCCTCAAGCTCACGCAGTCACTTCACACTCTAAGGTCTGCACTTCAACCTGCCACAAGAAAAAACCTGTGTCAGGTTGGGGTCGCTCGACTCTCGCTTCCCCGTGCAAGTTTTATTTTAGTCGGGGGTATTTGGGGGGCTAACTTCCCCGCCCTTCAATCTCCTTGCTCTCTCTCCAGCTCCTTGGGCTGCCTGCGTGGGTGGTATTTCCCCCTGCCCTCCCGCAAGCCTTGCGGCTTGCACCCGTCCGCCCCCCAAAGGGGTGCTCCCAAGATCCGGACTTTCCCTGGTGGTCTCATGGCTGTTCCTTGCTCTCTGGCACTGGTGTCCCCCCTGCCACCCCCCTCCCACCGAGTTGCTCATGGTTGTGTGTGCACTCACGGCCAGCCTCTCAGTCAACGTTCAGCTGCAGGTTGCCCGCCCAACTACCGGCGTGCAACCCTTGCATTCACTTGCCGGCGGGGCAAAGACCCGCCAACCCCCCCAAGGGGGTTTCCCTGTTTTCCCCGTGCGCAGCGCGCACGTAAGATCCTTCGATCCAGCGTAACCTTTGCCTAATATAAGTTTGCGCTCGTTCCATCTTCACCTTAACCTTTTAAAAATAGAAGGTTGCGCTCTGGATATCCCGGGAACAACCTTTGAAAAATAGAAGGTTGCGCACGAGATATCTTCGGCATAACCATTGAATTTACTTTTTTCTTTTTGCTTGTTTTTTCTTTTGGCCAGTTTACAAACTGTTCACATATGTGATACAAACTGATCACAGCCCAGGCCAAATTTAATTGAGCGGTTTTTGATCATTTTTACGGCAGCTTTGCTACGTAAGTGGGGGCTCTTAGTATGTCATATGTTCCACCAGGTTCCACATCAGTGCATTTCGACTTTACCGAGGTCCAACTGGGCATACTTTATTTTGACTTTACTGATCTGTACTCTCCGCCTGCCTGGAATGCCCTTCACTTTAATTTTACTACCGTTCTTTTTCCCCTGGACTTCGAGTTTGCTCCTGAGTTACCCGAGCCGATCTCAAAAGAAATGCTTTTGTCTTTAGCTGTCAGGCTCCATGGCCAGGTCTATAAGTACTGGATTTGTTATGTCGTTAAGGGTAAGCAGTATATCAGGCGTTATGGTAATGAAGGGCTTAAGGATCCCTGGTGGCTATCTGAATATCAAACTAAATTTGCCCAGGCTGTTCTATATGCCCAGGGCCTTAATGAATCCGAGCGGGCCTATTGGGAAAGTGTCGGCGTTAAGAAGCTCGAACCCTTGCCCTGGTGGAATGCTGTTATTTCAGCTTTTATGAATGATAAAATAAATTAGAGTCTAACCATGTCAATACCAGTATGGGAAGCTTATCCCTTTACCTTTGCTGATCGAATTTATGGCTCAGGATACACAATTGTTTTCGTAATTCCTCCTGATGTCCTTATCAACTCTGTCTCTTCTGTTAAAATTCTCTTTGCATATGTTACCCATACTTATTTTTTTAGTGACCTCTGGATTGGCCACGTTGGTGCGGGTGATCCCTATGACTTCGACGGCAACCAGGTTCAGATCCAAGTTGCCGGCTCTAACTCCTGGACTATCGATGCACCTGGCATCTGGTCCGACGAGGTTGCCTTTGACCTTGATTCATCTAAGCCCCTTTTACTGGCAGCCTACTTTGAAACTGCAGTTGATTTTCCCCGCC
>JAUWMY010000078.1 GCA_030612945.1 Desulfobacteraceae bacterium | reverse complement strand
ATATGAGGGCTGTGGTTCAGAGGGTAAAGGAGTCCAGAGTAGAAGTCAAGGGGGAGGCTGTAGGAGCCATTGGCCCTGGATTACTGATATTTTTGGGTGTGGGGAAGGATGATTCAGAGAAAGATTGCGATTACTTAGTCAATAAAATTGCCCATCTGAGGATCTTTCCTGATCCAGGTGGTCTTATGAATCTGTCTTTGATGGAAGCAGGCGGAGCCGCTTTGGTTGTTTCCCAGTTCACTCTCTGGGGTGATTGTCGAAAAGGACGGAGACCGTCTTTTGCAAAAGCAGCCCGGCCAGAACTGGCAAAGGAGCTTTATGAGCATTTTATTAGGCTTTTGAAGGCGAAGGGTATCAACGTTGCCACTGGTCAATTTCAGGAGATGATGGATGTCCATCTGGTTAACGACGGTCCCATCACTTTGATCCTCGATAGCTCAAAGAGTTTGTAGCCTTTCAGGGCCCCTTTGTGACACTTGAGGTGTGAAATTTCCTTTCTTGAATCCGCCGCGGACGTTAAATAGAATCGAGTAGCGATTTTATAACTTGAGCTCTTTTTCAAGGGTCTTGATCCTTTTTTCTATCTCCTTCTGCTCTTTGAGGTCAGAGATACCCTTTTTAAGCCTTATCTTTAGGCCCAGGAGTTCCATGGATTTTCTGTATTCTTGGCAATTGACTTTCATGAGGATTCATTCTTAAATGAAGATCGATCTGGCTGTTTGTATCACTTAAAATAAGAGGTGCGCAATGAAGAATGTATGGTCTCGTCTGAAGATGGGTTCTGAAAATGATCCTGATCAAAAATACCTTACAAACTGGATCGGAGAGCAGGATCAGACAATTGGAACCCAGGAGAATGAGGTTGAAGACACGGGGCAAACAGAAACTTATGTGGACAACAAGCCAATAGAACCGCAAGGGAAGAAAATCAGTAGGCCGACGGTTCTCAAGTGGGTCATTTTTCTTGTGTTCATTGTCTACATCCTGGTTTCCTATTATCGCGGCCCGATCCTGACCAGCCTTGGGAAATATCTGGTTGTTCAGCATTCTCTCGAGAAAGCTGATCTTATTGTTTGCATGATGGGAAACCCTGTGGAACGGGGCCTTGCGGCTGCGGATCTTTACGAGGAAGGTATGGCCCCGCGTATTTTTGTTGGCAGGGAAGAGCTGCACGATGGAATTGAGGTTTTAAAGCAGAGAGGGGTCCACTATCCTGAAACGAGGGATCTTTTGATCATGATGCTCCAGGGATTGGGAGTAGCCAGGTCTGACTGCCTTGTCAGTGACCATTTTATGGGCAGCACCTTTGAAGAAGCCAGGGTAATTAGAGGGATCGCACAAAAGGAAGGTTATCACTCCCTGATTATTGTCACATCTCCACACCATACAAGACGCACCTGGTTGACTTTTAAAAAAGTGTTTGAGAAAGATGATATGGTAATTATGATGATGCCTTCCCGGTATACGGATTTCAGGCCGGATAGCTGGTGGAAGAAGGGGAAATACGTCAATGAGGTGATTATCGAGTATCAGAAATTGATCTATTATACCCTAAAAAATTTCCTCTGATATTAGTACTATTTATTGAAATCACATCATGTTTGGACATGATTTATGCCATAGCCAGATTGAATATTTAAGCAATTCTATCGATTTTAATAGAAAAGACAGAGCGAAGCGATACCACAAATCGTCAATATTCAATCGTCAATATTCAATTCCGGCTTGTCCGGATTAGGGTTTATTTCCCCAAACAAAACTGGCTGAATATACTGTCCAGGACCTCTTCAGTGGTGGTCTCTCCTATGATTTTCCCCAGGGCATCCAGCCCACTCTTGAGTTCAAAGGCAACAATTTCCATGGGAGCGTCTTTTTTTGCCTTTCGGCCGGCGCTTTTGAAAAACTGAGCCGCATCTATCAAGGCCTGTGTGTGTCTCAAGTTCGGGGCCACGTCAGGGGACGTAACGTCTATATCCCCTTTTAGTAAACAGCCCGAAATGCCTTTTCTCAGCTGGTCAAGGCCTTGACCAGTGAGCGCGGATATCTTAACGATGGGAAGCCCGGAGAATACATCATGTACGGCTTCCTTACTGAGTCTGGATGGGAGATCAATTTTGTTGATAACAATCAGGGCATTTTTTCCCCGGGATTGAGCAATGATATTGTGATCATTATGGTTTAGCGGCCTGCTCTGGTCAATGACCACAAGTAAGAAGTCAGCTTCTGCCAGTTTTTGCTCGGTAAAGTGGATTCCGATCCTTTCCACCTCGTTCTTTACATTCCTGAATCCGGCAGTATCCATAAGGCGGAGCGGCAGCCCCTCAATTGTGATGGTGGATTCAATGATGTCCCTCGTCGTCCCTGGAATCGCTGTTACGATCGCCCGTTGTTCGTTTAGAAGTCTATTTAGAATGCTTGATTTTCCCGCATTAACACGCCCCACAATTACGGTGTTGATGCCATCTACCCAGGGTCTTTTTGTTGCCTGGGCCTCAATCAAGTCTTCGATTGGCTTGACAATTTCCTTTCCAATCCGCTTTGAGGTTTTTCCCCTGGATATGATTTCGGATTCCTCGTCCGGGAAATCGATCGCCACTTCCGCGTGTGCAAGGAAATCGATCGCCTTTTGCCGCAGTCCCTCGATTTCATTTCTGAAGGTCCCCTGGATCTGCTGAGATGCTAAATGCAGACCCCTGTCCGATTTGGCATTGATTAGATCGATCACAGCTTCAGCCTGGGTCAAATCGATTCTGCCATTCAAGAAGGCCCTCAATGTAAACTCTCCGGGTCTGGCCAGTCTTGCGCCCTGGTCTAAAATAATTTGGAGGGCCCTTGAAAGGAGGAGATAGCCGCTGTGGGAATTGATTTCAACGATGTCTTCCCGGGTATAGGAGTGAGGAGCCTTCATAAAGGAGAGCAGAACTTCATCGACCATGTCACCGGTGGATGGATCCAGGAAGTGCCCCAGGTATAGGTGATGACTATTAAGACCTTGAACGGGGTTTTTCGGCCTAAAGGTTTTTTCAGCGATTTCGGCAGACAGGGGGCCGCTGATACGAATAATACCGATTCCGGCCTGGCCGATGGGTGTGGCAATGGCGGCGATGGTATCGTTGTCGGTTAACTGTTGTCCGTTGTCCGTTGTCCGTTGTCCTTTTACCATAGCCCGTTACATTAAGTTGAATTAAACAAAGACAAACGAGTAACGAAGCGCTTGAAATAAAGAAGGAGTTGAGCTGACATCAAGGTTGGGGCTTTGAGCTTTGTAATTTGACATTAAACCTCATAAAGGTGAATCTAGTGCCTCGCGGAATAACCCCCTTCCATGGGGAAGATCACAGCCACCTATCTTTACGTATTCGGCCATCTTTTCTGCCAACTGACAACAGACAAATAAGGTTATCTTGTAACCGTTCACGGGTTCAAAGGTTGCATTCTCATCACCATACGTCATTTTGTAAACGTTTTGTACGGGAAAACCGGCCGCTTCCACATCCCCACAAACCTGCCCGCCATTGCCGACCTCTTGGGATATACCCGTTCCGTACATGACAGGCGAGGCAGGCGGGTCTGGAACATGGTATTTGGCAATTATGTGACAAAACCAGTATTTTTTACGAGGACTTCGGGTCTTCAATTTTGTCCCTGTCCCTAACCCTTAATCCCGCTTTCAGCGGGAAACCCTGAACCTGTGAACGCCTACGTTATCTTTCAGGTATGATGAGGATCTTTTTTAAAATACCTTCCCCCCGGCTTTTCGTGTCCAGTGATTCATCGTCCCTCAGGGCCATGTGAACGATTCTCCGGTCATGGGGATTTAAAAGATTCGTGACTACAGGCTTTCCGATATTTTTGGCTTTTTCGCCCATCCTCAGGGCCATCTGGATCAAAGACTCTCGTCTTCGCTGACGATAATTTTCAGAATCAACAACCACCTGGGTTCGCTTTTCCAGGGCCTTATTAACGATCTTGTTCACGATAAACTGCAGGGCGTCCAAGGTTCTCCCCTTTCGCCCTATTAGAAGCCCCGATGTATCGCCTTCAATGTTAAGGGCAATTGTGCCATCGTTTTGTGCTGCGCTTACTGTGGTTCCCTCCATGGGGATCAGTGTCAAGATATTTTCCAGTGCGTCTTTAGCAATGGCGACCCCGTTTGTCTCCTCGACGGGTTCCGGTTCTTCACCTGTAGTCGTGACTTTTACTTTAGCTTTCCTGCCACCTACTAATCCAAAAATCCCCGCGGATCCGGGTTCAATGATTTCGACGTCGATCTCGTCTTTGGTGAGCTTGAGTTGGCGACAGGCATTTTCAATCGCCTCCTCGGTAGTTTTTCCTTCAAATTCAAAAGCTTGCATGATTGTGACCTCCAAATGTTATGCTTAACTCCTATGAATACGGTATTGCTGGCCTATTGAAAGAATATTATTGACAAACCAGTAAAGAACAAGGCCGGACGGGAAGTTGATAAACATAAATGTAAAGATAAGTGGTAAGAACATCATGATCTTGGCCTGCATCGGGTCGCCAGGTGTTGGCGTCATTTTTTGCTGCAGAAACATTGAGGCGCCCATCAAAAGAGTGAGAACGGGTATTCCGTAAGGCGGTTCCATGAAAGGAATACTAAACGGGAAGTTGAAAAGGCGATCAGGGGCTGAAAGATCTTTTATCCATAGCATAAAAGGCGCCTGTCTCAGTTCAATGGCGCTACCCAGAATTCTAAAAAGAGCAAAGAAAACTGGAAGCTGGATTATCATGGGTAAGCACCCGCCCATGGGGTTCACCTTGTAGGTTTTGTACAGCCCCATCATTTCTTTGTTCAGTTGTGCTTTGTTGTTTTTATATTTTTCTCTGATCTTGGCCATTCTGGGCTGGAGTTTCTGCATCTCCTTCATGGATTTGTAGCTTTTGTGTGTCAGGGGCCAGAAAAGGCCCTTGATCAGGATTGTGAGAAGAATAATAGATACACCATAGTTGTTTATGTACTGGTTGAAAAATCTCAGGAGATACAGAAGGGGCTTGGCAATTATGTCAGTCCATCCAAAAGAAATGGCCCTTTCGAGATTTTTTCCAAGCTGTTTCAGGATACCAAGTTCTCTGGGTCCGAGGTACAGGGTATAGCTGGAAGAGAACCTTTCAGAAGGGTGTAGTGAAATAGATGGTGGCATGTGGGTGCCTTCCAATATGCCCGATGGCAATAGACGCCCTTTAAAACTTGCCTTTGAAGGTTCATCCGGGATAACGGCTGATATAAAGAAATCGTCCTCATAGGCCATCCAACCTATCCGGCCTGCCAGATCTTTTGGTTCGGATTCCTTTTTGATCTTCACTTCTTCAAGTTTGTCGTCCAGGAGCAGGACGATACCAACGTAAGAGTAATAGCTCTGCTTACCCTCGGGAGGTAATGCCTTTATGTCAGCGACAAAGGCGCCCGTGACTATTTCCCCCGATTGATTGACTGCATCGATATGGAGATCGATCCTGTATTGATCCGGATAAAAGCGGTACGTCTGACTAATTGAAATCCCACCGGAGGTCGAGGAGTGGAAAGTCAGGGTTTTAGGTGAAGAATCTGATTCAAGCCGTATTTTTTGTTGCTCCACCTGGTAGATGGTTTTTTCAAGTTGGGTTGCAGACGCCCCATCAAAGCTTATTATCAAAAAATCGGCCTTATCTTGCTGAAGATTGATAAGTTCAATCAAGGGTGAATCAGGCTCTACGGACTCACGGTATTCTTTCAGTTTAAAGCTTTTAATGGTGGGGCCCGCATTGGTAAAGACGGCCCTGTATAAGGGTGTGTCGACCACAATCTCTTTTTCATCAGTCTCTGGGGCCAACTTAAAATCTGTTTTCCCTGGTGTTTTGGAAATCGCAGCATGCGGTGCGCTCGCAGTTTCCGGAGACTGCGACACAGTTTTCTGTGCAACTGTTTCAGGGGTTTCACCTTTTTTTGAAACCTGGTCTTTACTCGGGTTGAAAAGGAATGACCATAGAATAAGTACCAGGAAGGACAAAGCAAAGGCCAGTATCGTTCTTTTTTCCATCTGAACTACCTTGTTTTAGGATCCCTCAGAATCCTACATTGTATGCTTTTTGACATATAAAATACAAAATTAGCGGGTTTTGGCGCCACAGGCATAATGATAATCACGCAGGCCACAATCCTTCATACAAGGGGATCATATCCCCCTGGATGAAAGGGGTGACATTTGGAGATTCTGATCAACGCCAGACCTCCCCCTTTCAAAATCCCATATTTTTTGATAGCATGGCGGGCATAGTTTGAGCATGTAGGATAAAAACGACAGGAAGGAGGCCAGAGAGATGAAATAAATCGTTGATATATAACTATTAAGGCTATAGGCACATATCTGAGCTTATATAAAGGGCATTTTGTCAAAAATAATTTCCCCGATTTCCTCTTTGATTTTCCGGAGATCCAAATAGCTGGCACCCTTTTTTGCTGCAATGACAATATCATATCCTTGGGGGAAACGGGACTTATTAAGCCTGAAAAGTTCTCTGATAAGGCGCTTGACCCTATTCCTCTTGACCGCGTTTCCTGTCTTTTTACTTACAATGACCCCCAATCTCGTAATGCCGAGTCCGTTCTGTCTGAGAATGACAGTAAAATGTCTTGAATGAATGCGCCTCCCTGATCTATTTGCATTGACATAGTCAGCTCGATTCAATATTTTTATTCTTTTTGGAAACGAAAAAGACCCCATTAGGCTAATGTAACCTGGTTGGAATTAAAGGGTGTGTCTATACGGCTAATCGTTTCCGTCCCTTTGATCTTCTTCGTTTCAAGACATTTATGCCAGCCTTTGTACGCATTCTTGCCCTGAAGCCGTGTGTTCTTGCCCTTTTAATATTGCTGGGCTGATAAGTCCTTTTCATAGTAAGTTGGATCCTTCTGTGTGAATTACAACAATTATTTATAAAAACATGGATTGCTTTTTTTGTCAAGAAAAATTCATATTGTTATTTTATAATTGATAATTCAAATAATATGGTATAATTAATGTATAGTTAAATATAAACTGGGAAATAAAAATTTCGCCGAAAGGAGGGAATAATGCTTCTGGATCCCATATTTGGCTTATTCTCTAATGATTTAGCCATCGATCTCGGGACAGCTAACACCCTCGTGTATATGAAAGGCAAAGGGATTGTGTTGAGTGAGCCGTCTGTCGTGGCTGTCAGAAAAGACGGCAGGGGAGCCAACAAAGTTTTGGCAGTGGGCCAGGAAGCCAAAATGATGCTTGGGCGGACCCCGGGTGACATTACGGCTATTCGCCCAATGAAAGACGGCGTGATCGCGGATTTTGAGATCACTGAAGCAATGCTTCGTCATTTCATAAGAATAGTCCATCATAGAAGGTCACTCATAAGGCCCCGTATCGTTATCTGTGTGCCTAGCGGGATTACTCAGGTTGAAAAAAGGGCTGTTCGCGAATCCGCGGAGTCCGCCGGAGCCAGAGAGGTGTTTCTTATAGAGGAGCCTATGGCGGCGGCAATAGGCGCGGGGCTCCCAATTACGGAACCGACGGCCAACATGGTGGTTGACATTGGTGGTGGCACCACAGAGGTTGCGGTCATTTCTCTGGCAGGGATAGTTTACAGCAAATCAGTCAGGGTTGGCGGTGATAAAATGGATGAAGCCATCCTTCAACACATCAAAAGAAAATACAACCTGTTAATAGGCATCAGGACATCAGAGATCATAAAGACAACTATTGGTAACGCCTTTCCCAGTGATCAGATTGATACAATTGAAGTGAGGGGTCGGGATTTGGTGACCGGGATTCCCAAGATTTTGACTATAGACTCAGATGAGATAAGGAAAGCCATTTCAGAGCAGGTGGAGACTATTATTGAGACCGTACGCATTGCCCTTGAACAAACACCTCCGGAACTGGCAGCTGATATTGTGGACAAGGGAATCGTGTTGACCGGAGGAGGCTCATTACTCAAGAATTTGGATATCCTGCTGAGAGAGGAAACAAAGCTTCCCATAACCATCACTGAAGACCCTCTTTCCACGGTAGTCCTTGGTTCTGGAATGACCTTAGACAATATAGCAATCCTGAAACAAGTTACGGTCAAGTAGTGGTCATAAGATGCAGTGTTTTCTTTGAACCACGGATATCAATCCTACAACCTGCACGCATTGGACTCTTTTCTGCAAGGGCGCGCCACAATTGCAAACTAAAGCGGAGCTAAGGGCAAGCATTGAAAGGTGTAACAGGCTTTCGCACAATCTGGCTATGGGTTTTTATTATTGGCGCTGTTTTGTTCTTGCTTTCGTCCAATTCTGACCTGGGACCCACGTGGAATCCTGCTGAACAGTTTGTCATAGAAATTACCGCTCCCTTTCAAAAGCTAATCAAACAAACTACAAAAAGCACGGAGGAATTGTGGTTAAACTATTTCCGTTTGGTAGACGTTCATCACGAAAACACGCAGCTAAAAAATGAAATTCATGCGCTCAAGATGGCGAATAGCCGATACCGGGAATTGTTAGCCACCCAGGAAAGGCTCGAGGAACTTCTCCAATTCAAACAAACGATCAACCGGCCTGTATTGGCTGCTCAGGTTATAGGGAGGGATCCTACCGGATGGTTTAAGTCCGTTATTATCGATAAAGGAAAATGGGCAGGGTTAAGATTAGATATGCCGGTGGTGAATGCCTTTGGCGTGGTAGGCAGAGTAGTGTCTGTCTCATCAAATTACGCCAAGGTTTTGTTGATTATTGATCAAAACAGTGCTGTCGACTGCCTTGTTCAACGATCTCGTGATAGAGGTATGCTTAAAGGATTAATGAGTGAAATCTGCAAGCTTGATTATGTGGCCAAATCCAACGATATCACTGTGGGGGATATCGTTGTCACTTCCGGGCTTGGAGGCGTTTTCCCCAAAGGCTTACCTGTGGGTCGGATTTTGGATGTCAAAGAAATATCCGGAGAGCTTTTCAAAGATATTAAGATCAGGACTGCTGTTGATTTTTCAAAGTTAGAAGAAGTCCT
>JAUWMY010000443.1 GCA_030612945.1 Desulfobacteraceae bacterium | reverse complement strand
GGGGTAAGAACTGTAAGCAGAAAGACCCTTCTTGAAATTGCCATTGGATGGGTTTCCACACCCCTTGCAAGCGGTGTGATCGCCTACCTTATGATGCGGTTTTATCTTGCATTTTCCGGGGCAGGCTCATAGATTAAATATCTTGAGTTGTGCGGAAAATAGCCATTTAGTGTCTGAACGAAAACTAGGAATTTTTTCCAAGATCAAGGAAGGCAAAAATTATAACCACAGGAATACATTGAGTATTTCGAGGATTATAATTTGAGCCTGACGCAGAGATTGGGAAAAATAACAGTTTTCGGTCGGGCACTATTTATGGATGGAAATAAATAGTCTTAACAACTCTATTCCAGGGAGGAATAACAGTGTTTTTTGAATTCAAGAAAGAAAAAGAGGTCATCGAGCTCGTCATAAAGCATGTCGATGCTGTGGAGGAATGTATCACGACGGGAGTGAAAACGCTTGAAGTCTATCTGAGTGGTGATATTAAGGAAGCAAAGATTCTGGCGCGCAATGTGAGAAGTACCGAATCACAAGCCGACATAATACGGCACGAGATACGGGACAAACTATATTCCGGCGCATATTTGCCTCGAGTTCGAGAGGACATCTACAAACTGGTTGAAAGCATCGATAAAGTGGCCAATGCAGGGGAAGCCTGCTGCGACTTTTTTTTAAACCAGCGGCCATCAATTCCTGAAGAATTGAAGCCCCCGTTTGTTGCTATTAACCAGGAGTCTCTGGGCATTATCGCCCCCCTCAAACTGGCGGTGGTCTGTTATTTAAAAGGAGAATGTAAGTCGGATGTTGTCAGAGAATACTCCAAGGAAGTCGGCCTCCAGGAATCAGTTGTGGATAAAAGCGAGTGGGATTTGACAAAGGCAATATTCACATCACCCTCATTGGATTTCAGCCACAAAATCCACCTGAAGCAATGTCTGGATACTATCGTGGAGGTTTCAGACCGGGCAGAGGATGCAGCCGATCAACTGGAATTAGTCTCGTTGAAAACGATGGTTTAAAAAGGACTTAAATTTTTAGCTTCTTCCCCCGATAAGCGTTCAGGTAGTCTCCAAAGAAGCTGTCTTTACAGGCAAAGGCTCAGGAGGCCAAGAACCCGCGGGCCAGTTCCACTGCCCCAGGAGCGTCCTCGCTATACCCGTCGGCCCCAATTTTATTGGCGAACGCCTCAGTAACAGGAGCCCCTCCCACCATCGTCTTGACGGATAATCCTTTCTCCTTGATGCTGGCCACGGTGGCCTCCATGGCCGGCATGGTTGTTGTTAGAAGCGCCGAAAGGCCGACAATGTCGGCTCCATTTTTCTGGACAGCCTCCATGAACCTGTCGACGTCCACGTCTACGCCCAAATCGATGACTTCAAAACCTGCACCTTCGAGCATTAGGATTACGAGGTTTTTGCCGATGTTGTGCTGGTCTCCTTTTACAGTGCCGATCACGATGGTGCCCTTAGACTTTGACCTGGTTCCCGCCAGCAGTGGGCGCAGCACTTCAAGACCTGCCTTCATAGTGTGGGCTGCCCTGAGCATTTCCGGCACGAAGAGTTCGCCTGCACTGAACCTCTTGCCTACCACATCCAGAGGTGCAATGAGGCCTTCATTGAGGATCGTCAAGATGTCGGTTCCACTGTCGATCTCGGCCTTCACAAACTGAACGGCCTTGTCTTTGTCGTATTCTATTACTGCGTTATATATGTCCTGAATTGCCATTACATTGCCTCCTAATGCACACCTATTGAAATTCCTCGTTTTTGCTTTAACAGTAGAAACGGAATATGCAGTTATAGATCTAAGAAAACAGGAAATTTCCTTTTCTCACCCCTTCCCAAACCCTCCCTGTTCAAGGTGGGGGTACGAGAATCTTCAGAACCGGGGAGATACTTTTATCTCTTTATGACCAAAACAGGCTTTTTACACCATCTGATGACCTTTTCTGAAACAGAACCTATAAGCATTTCTTCGATGTTACTAGTTCCATGTGACCCAATAACGATGGCAGAGACATCCTCCTCTTCTTCGATCCTCAATATCTCTTTGTATGGAATTCCTCTCTCAATCCGCATCCTAACGCTGTAGCCACATTCTTTCAATTCAGCTATTATTGGCTCTAACCTTTTTTTCCGATCTTCCTCCAGTTTTTTTATTTCCGACTCTACGCTTTGAACAACCTTTGCGCTAACGATCAACACAATAGTATCAATTATTTTTTGATCAATAACATTTAGAACCACGACCTCTTTTGTTCCGGCTTCTTTTAAATGCTTAGTATAGATCAATGTCTTCTTGGTCGCTTTTGATAAATCTGTTGGATATAAAATCTTCTCAAACACCATCAATCTCCTTTTTTACTACATGTTTAAGATTTTATTGGTGGGTTTCTCTAATCTTGAGCTTCATCTCATGAACACATATACATGGAAAATTTGTAAGATAGAGCAATACAATCTGTTTGGTGTCGCTCAACCCATCCTACATTCGGTCAATTGTAGGGTGGGTTGAAAAATCCTCCGTGTCACGAGCCGAAAATGAGATTAGGTAAAGTCGTTATTATAGGTGGAAATAGGATCATCACCGCAACTACCGTTAGAAGGATAAAGAAAAACCATACAATCTCTTTCGCATAGGTAATAATATCTACATTTGCATAATGGCAGGTAATATAGAAACCCATGCCAACAGGCGGTGTGATCATGGCCAATTGAAGAGTCAGGACCATGATTACGCCAAAATGAACCGGATTGATTCCCATTTTTAGCACCAAAGGCATAAGAAGTGGCCCCATAATCACCAGGAGTGAAACGTCTTCCATGATCATTCCCAGTAAGATGAGAACACCAACAATTATAAACAGAATCGCAGTGGGGTTGGATGTGACATTTACGATTCCACCCATGATCTTCTGAGGTATTTGGGCCCGGGTAGCCAGCAATCCCATAGAAGATGCAGCTGATAGAACGAACAGAAGGGCACCGGTATTTACACCAACGTTTATGAAAAGCCTGAATAGTTTTTGAACGCTAAAGACACGATAAAAGAAGCAAGATAGGATTAGAGCGTAAACGCATGCAATTACCGCCGCTTCAGTGGGTGTAAAGACCCCACTGATAATTCCTCCAACCAGGATTATAGGGGTCATCAGGGCAGGAAGGGTTTCTATAAATTTGTGAAATATGCCTCGCAAGCTCTCCTTCTGCA
>JAUWMY010000527.1 GCA_030612945.1 Desulfobacteraceae bacterium | reverse complement strand
TCCCTGTTAAGAATGTCATAACCCGAAGGCTGCAGTATCCTTATTTCCTTTAAATGCCCTTGTCTATTAAGACTAAAAACGATCAACACCTTCCCCTCAATGAGGTTTTCCCGTGCTTCACGCGGGTATTCCCAGTGTTTTATTAGCCTTGCCTTGATCGCTTTGGCATAGGATGTATACCTTTTATCCTTGGTATCAAGGGAGATGGTGTCTTCGGCTTCCACAGGCTGTGCCTTTTCATCGGCTTTGATCTTGGCCAGATCCGCATCTGCTGTTTCCTTATCATCGAAGGGATCCACCGGTGGCCGAAGAAGTTCCACATGGTAGGTCCTCAGGGGCTCGGGAAACCAGTTTATCGGGAAGGCTTTTTGGGCGATTATAAGGATACATAAATGAAACAACAGAGAAACTAGCATGCTGATCCTTACGATCACTCTCCCGCTGGGGAGGGTGTAAGCCCTATTTTTTGTCCATTTTGTTATCAGGGCCATTAACCCACCAATCGGTTTTTTTGTCGAACCACCAGTCAGAGCTATTGGTGGTCAGTATCTCCTGGGCCATTTGTTTGGCACCATCTGTGATCATCCTTTTAACAGCATATGATAACCAGTCTTTTGCGTTGGGATTCCCTGAATCCAGTTGTCCCTTTAATTCCAATATCAGGTCAAGCTGATCCGCATCTTTGGCAAGGCGGGCTTCCAGTGTATCGCACCCATTAAATTCCCGGAACAGGTCAACAATCTCATCACCAAAACTCAGCTCTCGAACCTGATCTTGAACGGCCCTTTCCTCATCCGTTTTGACATATTTCTTATTCACATAATTATGGTCGCCGGTCCTGGCTTCAGGAAAGTCATGAAAAAGACACATCAAAACAACCTTGTTACGGTCTGCACCTGGTTCCTGGGAGGCAAGTACATAGCCGATCACGGCCGTGCGAAAGGAATGATCTGCCACTGATTCTCCGCCAGATCCTAGGAACTGGTAACCGGTGCGGGGGGTCTTTTTTAGCATGCCCACTTCAAACAGAAATTCTATGGTTTTTTTTGTCATGCATTTTCAATAGGTACCTGACAGGAAAAAGTCAAGGCTGTTTTATCCTATCTTGATTTATTTTAGCAGAGTGTTTAAGATTAATTGAGTTTAAATAAAAATTCTCTTCAACCAGGAAATATTGTTCACCCGGATAGGCCTGATGAATCATCCCTGATCTTTATATAGAGAGTAATATATGAACAACAGTGAAAATGAATTGAAGATCTATACTTATCCCGATAGAGTCTTAAGGGCAACTGCCGAGGCTATTGAAAATATCGATGAGGACCTCCAGAAGCTGGTGGACAACATGATTCACACCATGTATCTGGCGCCTGGCATTGGACTTGCTGCTAACCAGGTTGGGGAGCTTAGAAGGGTAATTGTATTCGATCTATACCCCAGGAAAGACGGAAGAGATCCTCGTGTGCTGATCAACCCTGAAATTGTACTAAGTGAGGGGAAGGTGGCTTCTGAGGAATCCTGTCTGAGTGTGGTTGATTACTCGGCAGAGGTCTCCCGCAATGCACAGGTGAAGGTAAAAGGGGTGGGTCGGCATGGCAAGCCGATGGATATTGAAGCAGAGGGCCTTTTGGCCATCTGTTTGCAGCATGAGATAGATCACTTAAATGGCACGCTCTACATTGATCATATCAGCAGCCTCAAAAGGGCCCTTTATAAGAAAAGGTTGAAAAAAAAGCTAAAAGAAAAATAACTTAATGTCTCGAAATTTCGTAACTACTAAGGTTCAAAGTTCAATGGTTCACGGTTCAAGGTTAACTGAAGAAAACTGCACGGGGTTGAGATATCCCTGCCTGTGCCCTCACGGCAGACAGGAAGGGGTGTCACATTGCGCGTAATTGCTGCCGTTTATAGGTTCATCAACTATGTCAAACAATATGAAAAATGCGACCCGGCCGCATGCTTAATCCCGCTTTCAGCGGGAAACCCTCGTATGTGACTCGGCAAGGCCAGCGTCACTTTTTTGATCAAACTGGCCGCTTCGGCGGTCAGAGGCGGCGCTGAACTGTGAACCTGACAACCTGAATTACGAATTTTCTATGCCGCCGGGGGACGGAGCCAAGCGGAGCTGAATTTTTTCATGGAAGAAATGGCACAAAAAAAAATCCTTGAACGTCCGAGGATCGTTTTTATGGGG
>JAUWMY010000403.1 GCA_030612945.1 Desulfobacteraceae bacterium | reverse complement strand
GTTGAAGGCTCCAAGGTCATACCAGGAGCTGGCATTAAGATGCCTGGAGGGGAAAAAGTCAAAAGCATAGAGATTATCACACTTACCCAGGCCACCCATCCCGCGGAGGCACAGACAGCAATCTTAATCGCCCAATGGTGGAAAAAATTGGGGATTGATGCCAGGAGCAACCTCGTGGCATTTCCAACCTTAATTAACAATGTATGGTGGGAAAACAAGTTCGATGTTATCGTCTTTGGGAATATCATTGAGCCCTATCCTGTCCATCTGCAATACTATTTCGATGTTAAAGAAATTTATCAATATGGGTGGAACGTGATGGCATACAAGGGTGAGCAATATCAGAAGACACTGAATGAATGGCTAAAAGTCTTTGATTGGGATGAGGCCCGCAAAGGGGCCTTTAGATTACAGGAGATCCTGGCAGATGATCTTCCGCATATCCCTCTTTTTGTGTTGAAAAACATCCAGGCATACAATCATACACGTTTTAAGGGATGGATTGAACAGTACAACGGTGTCATCAACAAGGAGTCTCTCTGTTCCATTAAGCCGGTCAAGTAGGATTCTGGATTTTATGATGTAGGAGCGACCCACCACAAAGATGGCGGCTATTAATTCGCCGGTTGCTGCTTACTTTTACCCGTCACATGGACTGTGGGGATCCCATGAGATCCCCGCAGATCCGCAACCATAGTCTGTTATGGGCGAGCTAATACGATGGCGTAAGTAAGTACCGCCTTTCTGTTGCGAATCAGCACGGCTACCGGAAATTCGCCTGTAAGACTCGGGGCGAAGGTGGGAGCTCAAGAGACTAAGGAAGTGCCTGCATGTATCGCCCAGTTTCAAGTTTCGAGTTTCAAGTTTCGAGTTTCAAGTTCCGGTCCAAGCATCAATCGGTTTTTCAGTAGGTGGAGATAACTGATGGGGTATTTAGTCAATCGCCTGATCATGACTGTGATAACGCTATTTGTCATCCTTACGGTGACATTTACTATGTTTCGATTGATGCCCGGCGACCCCTCGATCTTCTTTATCTCCCCCCAAATGTCAACAGAAACCATCGCACGTATCAAGGCCCAGTTTGGCCTGGATCAGCCAATTCATAAGCAATTTACCGACTACCTGGGGAGTATCCTGCACGGGAACTTCGGGCATTCCTTTTTCTACAAACGACCTGTCCTGGAAGTCATCGGTGAGAGGTTGTTGAATACCATTGTTCTCTTTCTACCCGCCGCGATTATCTCATATCTTGTGGGAGTGAGCCTGGGTAGATACATGGCCTGGAAAAGAGGGGGGACGTCTGAAAGAGTCCTCATATTCACCGGGCTGAGCTTTTGGACCTTTTTTGTCCCCTGGCTGGGGCTTCTGATGATATGGGTGTTGTCTTACAAATTCGGGCTTTTCCCTGTGGGAGGGATGATTACCCCGGACAAGTGGCTCTCGGGTTCGTCCGTGTTGGTGAAGACCCTGGATCTGCTCCACCACCTCGCCTCACCGCTTATCTGTTATGTGCTCACCTGGTTCGCAGGCAATATGTTGATTATGAGAAACAGTATGCTGGAAACCATTGGCGAGGATTACATCCTCACTGTCAGGGCCAAGGGGTTGAGTGAAAGAAAGATAAGGAATAAACACGCGGCCAGGAATGCCATTCTGCCGGTGGTTACAGCCTTTTCCATGAGCATTGCCTATTCCATTGGGGGTTGTGTACTGCTTGAAACAGTCTTTTCATGGCCCGGGATTGGCAGAACCATGGTCGATTCGGTTCTTCTAAGGGATTATCCTTTGGCGCAGGCCTCCTTCATCTTGATTGCGACGGTTGTGCTTGTCACCAATTTGATTACGGATATCCTTTATGCATATCTTGACCCACGGATAAGGTATTAGGATTTTCAATTGACGATTGATATAGGGCAATAATGCGAATACCCACAAAAAGAAAATTCGGGCTTGCTCATTTGCTTTTCAAAGGGATTAGCCAGGAGGCGCTTGGGAAGATTGGCATTGCCATAATTGTCCTATTTGGGGTAATGGCGCTGGTTTCCCCTTTTGTGATTAACATTGATCCAGACGTCTATGATCCTCTGATTGGTGTTGATCCCCTCATCTTTAGTTCCCAGGGTCCTACCTTGACCCACCTTCTGGGCACGGATCATCTGGGGAGAGACGTTCTTTCTCAGCTTCTCAAGGGATCACAAATCGCCTTTCTTGTCGGCATCACAGTGGGGCTCATGGCCACGCTGATTGGAACAGCCATAGGCCTGATCTCCGGGTATTTCAGAGGAGCTACCGATTCACTGCTAATGAGGATAACAGACATAATACTGTCTATTCCCTCGTTGCCTCTTTTGATCATGATACTGTGTGTATTTGAACATAGAGGCATCTGGGTTATTGTAATGGTCCTTGGATTGACGGGCTGGCCCATAACAGCCAGGGTAATCCGCTCTCAAACCTTGAGCTTAAGAGAGAGGCCTTTTGTGCAGTCGGCCAGGGTTTCAGGGGCATCCGATTGGCGGATTATTCTTATTCATATCGCACCAAACGTTCTTCCCCTCACCTTTCTCTATATGACCATCGGGGTCACCTATGCCATACTGACCGAGGCAGGCCTTGGATTTTTAGGATTTAGTGATCCCACTATTTCAAGTTGGGGAATGATGCTTCAATGGTGCTTTTCAACGGGTCATACATTCAAGGCTCTTTACTGGATGATTCCGCCCGGGCTTTCAATTTCATTGCTGGCCCTCTCATTCTACTTAGTGGGATACTCCCTTGAAAGAGAGATCAATCCTCGACTGAGGGAGCCCTGACCATAAGCGCTAAGTTGTTTTTGGCCAGGAGGGAGTGAAAAAGATGAACATCGAACATCGAACGTCCAACATCGAATGATGAATAGAAAAACCGATGTTGAACAGCGAATGGTGATTGAGGTAAAAGATTACGAAGCAAAGGTATGATTTTGAAGAAAGACTGCTCGAGTATTCGGTGCGAATCATAAAGATCGTCGAACAGCTTCCAAATACCAAAGCAGCTAACCATGTTGCGAGCCAATTGTTAAGATCGGGAGCTTCACCTTATCCGAACCATGGTGAAGCCCAGGCAGCGGAGTCCCCAAAGGACTTTATACATAAGCTTCGTATTTCATTATTGGGTGTTTGTTTTTTTATTTCACGCCTGGGCGTGATTGGACGTTTCAGGCCTTGGTGTGATTCGATGTTCGATGTTCATCTTTCAAAACAACCCCGTATGGCATAAATGTAACCTGTGAATGTTTACAAAATAACTTAGCGCTTATGGGAGCCCTGACCATGGCCGTTCTTGAACTTAAATCCCTGGAAATGTCTTATAAGACACAGGAAGGCAATGTGCGTGCTATTGACGGGGCGTCTTTGAGAGTAGAAAAGGGGGACACGGTTGGCATCGTTGGGGAGTCCGGATGCGGA
>JAUWMY010000243.1 GCA_030612945.1 Desulfobacteraceae bacterium | reverse complement strand
TTTGCTGCCATTTCTATGAGATCCCTTAACATCTCATCAGAGACTGGCTTTTCAGGATCAAAAAAATTGACTGCGCGTCTTCTGTTAATAACTTCTTTGAAGTACATAACTCCTCCTTTCTTATCGTATCCGTTACGGTTGTTCTAATTCAAGGGCGCAAAATGCAGACCCCAGCAGGGCCGCTCTGTCATTCAAGATGACCCTAACAGGTATTTTTTCCAGAAGATCTTTAAACCTGCCCTTGTTTGTAAACGCCTTCATGAAAGGGCCTTCCTTCAATACGGACAAAATCTTAGGGGGGATTCCACCTCCGAGGTAGATGCCCCCGGTGGTCATTCCAGTCAAGGCCAGATTGCCGGAAACCGCCCCTAAGATCGACACAAACATGTTCAGCGCCACAACGCATAGAGGATTTTTCTCATTTATTGCAGCTTCGGTAATGACCCTGGCAGGATCCATTTCTTTTATTTTTTTGGCCAGCCATGCTGGTTCCTTGTGCCGCCCTGAGTCTTTCATCCACGAATAGATATTCAATAAACCAGGCCCTGACAACACCCTTTCTATACTCACATGTCCAAGGCGTTTATGAAGGTACTGCCACAGTTTAACCTCATCTTCGTTGTTCGGGGGAAAATCGGCGTGGCCTCCTTCGGAAGAAACGGATATGTAACTGCCTTCCTGGTAGATGAGTAATGCCTTTCCCAGGCCTGTCCCGGGGGCAATAAGCCCGAGGTTCTGTCCTTTTCGGGGCCTGGCTCTATTTAAATAGACCAGTTCCCGGCTGTTCAAGAGGGGGACGCCCTGGGCCGTCGCTGTCAGGTCATTGATTAAACGGACATTTTCCCACCGAAAGAGCCTTTTAATTCGAGCTTCGGAGACATCCCAGGGCAAATTGGTGGTCTTGCATCGCCCATTGACCACGGGACCGGCAATACCGAAACAGGCGCTTGTAATGGAGACGTGATGTCTTTCAAGAAACCGCTCAATGATGTTTTCAAGTTTGAGTGCCCCCCGGCTGGCATACGTCTCAATTACTTTCAGCAGTGGACGCCTCTTCCCCCGGATAAAAAGTCCCAGGTTTGTTTTGGTCCCTCCAATATCTCCGGCCAGAATGATGGATTCATTATCAATATTTTTCATGAGAACGCTCTTTTATAGACTTTCAGATAATGATTTTGGCAAGGCCAGAGGGAGATTTTCGAGTAAGGCCTACTGGTTAGTACGTCGTCGAGGAAATCGATCGATAACGCGGTCCAAAATCTTTATCTGGAAGTCTATATTAGCATTGAAGCTGATTCATTGTCCAGCAGCCAAGTCAGGGTCCCATTCAGGGGTTGAATCCTTTGGGCTGGTAACATGGCTTTGGGAAATTCAAGGATTGTTTTGACTATATCCGCCTTATTTTTTCCTGACACCATGAATACAATTCTCTTTGCATGATTCAGAACAGGGAAGGTCATGGTGAGACGGCTGACATAGGGATCGCCTCCTTTAACAGATATCACAAGTCTTTCCATCTCATCCAGCGCCTTTTGCCCTGGGAACAAAGAGGCCGTGTGTCCATCCTTGCCTGTGCCAAGGAATATTAGATCAAATGTCGGGAACTGGCCATATTTCAGGTTAAAAAATTCCATGAGTGCTTTCTGGTATTTTCGGGCGCCGTCTTCAGGAGACAGCCTACCTGGCATGGGGTAGATCTGAGTTTTAGAAATCGGGGCTCTGTTGAGAAAGTCCTTCTTGGATGCGCCATAATTGCTTGCCGCATCATTTTCAGGAACGCACCGTTCATCCACCCAAAAGATGTGCATTTTGTCCCATGGAATCTCTGAAACATAGGGTTCTTGCACCAACATTCTGTGAAATAACCCTGGTGTTGTGCCCCCGGAAATTGCCACAAAAAACCGCCCTTTCCTTGCAACACATTCATTTGCCCTCATGCTAAATATATCGGCCGCTGCCCTTGCCAGATCGATTGGGGTATCCTTAATAGTGATTTCAGACTTAGTTAAGTGGTTGTTATTATAAGAATCCATATCTTTTGCATGAAAATTGGACACTCGTAGAATTCAGGAATTCAGGAATTTGGGAATTGAAATATGAATCTTTTCCTTATCTTAATCCCTCAATCCCTAAATTCACAATTCCTCAATTTGGCTCCATATAGCCATTATTATGAGGATGATGTCCAAAAATCGGACCTAGTTTTTAGATGAAATAACGAGGTCTAGATTTGGGGTTTAGGAATCATTTTTCAAACCAATGTGACATCAAGGTCGAAGATAAATGTTTTTAGTAAGCGTTCACAGGTTCAGAGTTCACCGTTCAGGGTTATCTTTCTTGCGTTGACCTTGCTCGTAGGCCAGTAAATACTTGATGAAACCTCGAATGGTAGCTCGGGTACGCCCCGCATGATCATACACGTAGACGTTCAAAGTTTCAGGGTCCAGAGGCTCAGGGTTGATTTTCTTTTGTTAACCTTCACTAACCCCGAACCTTGAACCTCTGAACCCTTTAAATGAACCTGCTGCATCCTGAATTTGTCTCTTCAGGCCGAAGTCGCGAGCAAACTTGGCCTTCTTTGTCAGGCCATAGACCTTGCAAGTTAGCTCCCAGGCCAACTGCCATGCCTCAATATCCTCAAATCGTTCTATTCTCATGCGTTCTTTCTTCAGATCTCGCGAATTTCCGCTGAGGCGGGATTCAGATTTTAGGTAAACCTACAACCCTTGAACCTTGAACTCTGAACCCGTGAACGGTTACTGTTTTTATCATGCCAGGGATCTAACAAGTTGCCTTAGTCCGCTCACAACGTTCTTCCCGATGTGAAAACGGATAACATTACGACCTCCATCTATTAGTGCCTGACGATCACCCAAAGCTTGTGCCATTTTGAGCGTACCAAAACTGATAGAAGACTCTTCGCCTCCTGCATGATCAGGAATAGGGCAATCTTCCGGCATATCCGCGGTGATCTGAATGAATAAACCATGACCTCCATCGCCTTTATGCAACTGGCCGGTTGAATGCAAAAACCGTGGGCCATAGCCGAGAGTCGTTGCCATTCGATTTTTCGCTTGCAATGCCGTGCGAAGCTCTTTTAGTGCAGCGTATGTATCATCTGAGGGCTTGACATATGCTTGAAGTGTGAGATAGCTGCGGCCAGAAGACTCATTGTCTCCTGGATTTGCCCGGGCTAAAAATGTATTGAACGCTTCTTCCAGATTGTCGGCAGAGAAGCCTGCATACACAAGAATTCCATCGGCCTCCAATGAGGGTGTTAGCTCAGGGAGTCTACCTTCCTCTTGATAGGCTGACACCATTTGACGGGCGAGAATCTTTGCGGATTCCACATTGGGTTGATCAAAGGGGTCAATTTCCAGAAGATGTCCGGCTACAACGGTGGCCATCTCCCAGCGGAAGCATTCACCACCCAGATCATAGAGATCCTGCAAATTGATCTGTACAACCGGGTGTCCCGCATCTGACAATTCCTTTAGTTTTGCATCGTGTGTGCTGTCATTTTCCAGCCGCAGGTAGACAAAGAGTCGATCGTTGGCATAGGTAGCAGCCGCCGCAAGACTTTCTCCATCTACAGGCAGGATGCCTTTTCCCTCCTTACCGGTACTCTCGGCAATCAATTGCTCAACCCAGGCACCAAAATGTGAGATTGCAGGAGATGTAATCAAGGTGAGTTTGTCCCGGCCTGCCTTTGCCAGTTCGCCAATGATTGCGCCTAACCAGGCCCCGGCATTGTCTCCGGATACGGGGCAGTTGCATCCTTCGGAGTTGCAGGCCATGACAGCGGCCTTTTCAAGTAGAGAGTCGATATCCATTCCAATAAGCGCTGCCGGAACCAGGCCAAAAAAGGACAAGGCCGAGTAACGGCCGCCGATATTCGGGTCATTTAAAAAGGTCTTGCGAAAATTTAGCTCCTTTGCCGTTGTTTCCAAACTGCTTCCAGGATCGGTAATGGCAATAAAATGCTCCCCGGTCTTTTCCGGGCCAAGTGTCTCAGATATCTGGTTGTAAAAGTACTTCATAAAAGACGTTGTCTCAACAGTGCCGCCTGATTTGGTAGATACAATAAAAAGGCTTTTGGCTGGATCGAGTCTATTGGCATACTCCAGTACTGCGCCGGGATCGGTACTGTCCAGCACGGCGAGATCCAGGTAACCTTCCTTGACGCCAAAGGTGAAACGAAACATTTCAGGGGCCAGGCTTGAACCGCCCATCCCCAGCAGTAAGGCTTTGGTAAACCCGGCAGCGCGAACTTCCTCCACCAGGGAGGAAATTTCAGGAATAGCGTCCTTCATTACATCCGGACTGTGAAGCCAACCCAGGCGATTGCCGATGTCTGCGGGATCGTCTTTCCAGACAGTATGGTCGTGCGCCCAAATTCGGTTCATAATCTTATGATCCCGAATTTGCATCAAAGTATTTTCCACTGCTGAGTTGAACTCGCCAAGACTGGCAGAGTAACCTTTTTTGCCAGCTAAAAGACGATCACGCTTTTCAGAGATACTTTCTATCAACGAATCAAAGGACTTGGCAAACGCCTTAACTCCATCATTCTGCAAGTTTTCAGTGATCTCGGTCAGGTCAATACCCAGGGCCTTTATTTGATCAAGTTGGGATGTGGCCTCTTCCAAACCGCTGGTCAATGTTGGAGAAATAGTTCCATGATCGAGGAAGTTGTTAAGCGTGGCTGGAGGCACCGTGTTTACGGTTTCCGGGCCAATCAATTGATCCACATAAAGCGTATCGGCATATAGGGGGTTCTTAGTGGCTGTGCTGGCCCACAGAGTTCGTTGTGCACGAGCGCCTTTTTTGGTCAGATCTTCCCACCGGGTACCGGAGAAGATATTTTGAAATTCAACGTATGCTGCTTTGGCATTGGCAATGGCGATTTTGCCCTGAAGTTCCTTGTGATCTTTTCTTTCCAGCGCCTGATCAACAGCCGAATCCACCCGGCTGACAAAAAA
>JAUWMY010000509.1 GCA_030612945.1 Desulfobacteraceae bacterium | reverse complement strand
CAAAAGGGGACGTTTTGAAATTGGCTCAGTTTCCATTGCTGTTTAACAGGTTCGTTTTCAATGAACATTGACATAAGAACCATTTCCCGTGATCCCCGGGACTTTGATTATACACTTGAACCAGGTTGGTGGGGACATGAAGAGGGAGATGGTCAGGTTCTGGGGCTGGCTGGTCCTCTGAATGTTCATATAAGTGTCTCTAAGGCGGGTACCAAATACCTGGTGGATGGTCATTTGGCAGGGCGGATCATAATTCGGTGTGATAGGTGCCTTGAGCCCTATCAGCGTGATATAGATGCTGGATTTAGCTTCTTTCTTATAGTCACCCCTTCACCAAGTGAACAAAACGAAATTGAACTATTAGAAGATGATATGTCGGTTGAGCTTGTCACGGATAGTGAGATTCGGTTGGATGATATTGTCCGAGAACAAATTTATTTGTCACTACCAATGAAATGCCTTTGCAGGGAAGACTGTTCCGGGCTGTGCCCCTTGTGTGGAACCAACTTGAATATGAAAACATGTGAGTGCCTGAGAGAAAAAGGGCATCCCGGTTTTTCAAAACTAAAAAAAGTAAAATTTCAAGGAGAATAAATCTACGTTATGGCTGTACCCAAAAAAAGGAAGTCAAAATCCAAACGAAATATGCGGCGATCCCATGATAGCATTAATATGCCGGGTGTCACCACTTGCCCCCATTGTCATGAGCCTGTATTGCCCCATCACGTTTGCCCCGAATGTGGGACGTATAAGGGCAAAACCATAGTTGAGACCGAAGAGAGTTAGTATGAACGTCGCTGTGGCGCCATGGGTGGAGATAAAGCTCCGGAAGTGGTGATACAGGGCGCAGTTTGGTGTAATGGCGAATGCCTTTGCCGGTTCCTGCCTGGGAATGGAGAACCCCAAAATAGGTCTGTTGAGTATCGGTGAGGAAGGTGGCAAAGGCAATGAACAGGTCCGCTTGGCCCGGAAATTGCTTGAAAAAAGCCCACTTAACTTCGTAGGAAATGTGGAAGGTCGTGATATCTTTTCAGGTGATGTAGAGATCATCGTATGTGATGGTTTTGTCGGGAACGTGGCTCTGAAACTCAGTGAAGGAATGGCAAAAGCAGTAACCAGAATGTTGAAGATGGGGCTTACGGGTACACTTTCAGGCAGGGCAGCTCTCCTCTTTGGTCGCCGATCATTTGACAATATCAGGCGCAAATTGGATTATGAGGAATACGGAGGGGCCCCACTGCTGGGTATTAATGGGGTTGGAATCATCTGTCATGGGGGCTCTTCATCCAGGGCCATTAAGAATGCCATTAAAATGGCAGCCCTGTATGTAAACAACCGTGTTCTGGAAAAAATGACTTTTCAATTTAACAATTTTATGGCAAAAGAAGTTAGCGCCTGATGGGTGGTAAAACTTCTCGGACAGCCTCCTTGGCAAATACTCCAGTCCTTCTCTTGTTTACGCCCAAAGCCCCTTTGTGGGCAGATCAAAGGAACGTTTTTGTGCGCGGGTTCTTTATTTTTGAAAGGGATAAGTATCGTGGGTAACGGGAATCAAAAAACGGTGGTCATTACGGGTGGTTCAAGAGGCATAGGCCGTTCCGTGGCTTTGAGGTTTGCAGAAGACAGGCCCACAATAATTATTGCACACTATGATACTGATGAAGTGGAGGCTAATAAGACGCTGGATGAATTGGCCCAGCGAGGTGTGATTGCAGAGAGCCATAAGATAGACGTATCTTCCTTTGAACCTGTTGCTTCCTTTTTTAAAGGTATCTTCTTAAAGTATGAGAAGATAGACGTGCTTGTGAATAATGCCGGAATCACCAGGGATGCCCTTCTGATGCGGATGACTGAGGATGAGTGGGATACCGTCATCAGAGTCAATCTGAAGAGTGTGTTTAATTGCACCCACGCAGTAGTAAGATCAATGGTCAAACAGAGAGGAGGCCGCATTTGCAATATAGCTTCGGTCGTTGGTCAGATAGGAAATGCGGGCCAGGCAAATTATGCTGCTTCCAAGGCCGGAATCATGGGGTTCACCAAGACCATTGCCAGGGAGGTAGCAGCAAGGGGAATTACCGTGAACGCTATTGCGCCCGGATTTATTGATACTGAGATGACCTCTGTACTTCCTGAAAAAGTGAGAGAATTTTTTGTCGGGCAGATACCTATGGGTAAAATGGGCAAACCAGAAGATGTGGCGGAGGCAGCTTACTGGCTTTGCTCGGATGCGGCGAGTTATATTACAGGTCAAATCATCCATGTAAATGGTGGTATGTATATGTGAGGGTCTTTGTAAGCTCTTTATATTGTTAAGAAGATAAAATTATTTTGGAGGTAATGTTATATGGCAACCGTTGAGGAGAAAATTAAGAAGATTATCTGTGAACAGTTAGATGTGGCTGAAAAGGACGTTGTTCCCGAGGCTTCCTTTGTTGATGACCTGGGCGCTGATTCGCTGGATCAGGTG
>JAUWMY010000322.1 GCA_030612945.1 Desulfobacteraceae bacterium | reverse complement strand
TACCGGCAATTGAGATACAAAAACTGATGATTTTCTACCATGTCGATCCTCAAGTATTTCCAACAACGTAAGACGACTCGGAGCATCAAGAGGCTCAAGGCCAAAATCATCGAGGATAATGACGTCCATCTTTAGAATCTTAGCAAGCTCTTTGAGATAGCTTCCATCAGCCCTGGATAACTTCAAGTGGGCAAAAAGTTTTGAGCAGGGATAGTAAAGAACCTTGAACCCATACATACAGGCTTGATGCCCTAATGCAGAGGCAATGAAACTTTTCCCTGCTCCTGTTGGCCCCGTCAAAATACAGTCCTTATGAGATTCTATCCACTGACAGTTGGAAAGGCGAAGCAACTGATTTTTATCAAGATCCCTTTTCAGTGTAAAGTTGATCTCCTCGAAAGATGCCTTGTAACGAAAACGGGCTCCTTTTAATAGACGTGTGAGTTTGCGATTGTGACGGTCATCCCACTCGGCATCAACCAGATGAGAGAGCAGTTCATCGGATGTAAACTGATTTTTGGATCCTGACTCCATAGTGCTGGTGAATGCCCTTACCATCCCATAAAGCTTCATCTGTTGAAGTTTCTGAAGCGTGGCCTGATTGTTATTCATAGGTGTCTCCTTTTTACTGGTAGTATTTACTTCCTCGAACGTTTTCATGTAATGGGATGGAATGCTCTTTTTGTTCTGAAAAAAGATCTTCTTCAAGGCCTCTGTCAAGAATATTTTTTATGCGCCTGTAAGAATAAAATCCAAATTTGAGGGCTTTCTCACAAGCCTTTTCCAGTCTGTCCGGTCCATGCTCTTTTACAAGATTAAGGATGCCCATACATGTTTTGAATGCCTGTTCCGGATGTTTCCGGCTTTTGAGAACTACCTTGATTATCTCTGCGACATTACCTCCTATAGATCGCGCCCACCGGATAAAACGCTCCGGGCTCCATTCAGCGTAATTTCTATGGTCGGCCGGCATATGGGTGTGCAGAGTTGTATATTTGTTTGGGGCACGATCTCTCTTATGTTGTGCTATTCTTATGTTGTCATAATAGATTGCTACAATCCTGTCATCATAGATGACCCGTACACGCTTTCCCTTGAACTGCCATGGTACACTGTAATAATGTCTATCCTCCCGTAGCTCAACGTGGTAGTTGAACTGCACGGTAAGCTCCCGACATTGCTTTATGGCATATCTTTCTTTTGGGAGAGCTTTAAGAGCCTGTTTTTCAATCTTTTCAAATAGACCTCTTCTGGAAATCTTTAACCGCTGAAACTGTGTGTTGTTATGCTGCTCCAGGAGAACCCATATGGCCTCGTTGAGTTCCTCTAATGAGAATAAGGTTCTGTTTCTAAGCGGAGCATAGATCCTTTGGTAAACAATCTTTACGGCATTTTCTACAAGTGCCTTATCCTGCGGTCGGCGGACACGAGCCGGTAAGATAACTGTTCCATAATGATCAGCAAAGTCATTAAACATGAAATTGATCCTTGGTTCATATTTATTACTATTGGTTACACCGGATTTTAAATTATCCGGCACAACGGCATTAGTGACCCCTTTAAAGTATAGGAAAGCACGTTCATTAGATCTGATCCAATCTTCTGATTTCTGGCTGAATGATGCCTCCACATATGTCAATTGGCTGGCTCCGAGTATAGCCACAAATACTTCTACTGAATGGATCTCTCCGGTTTTAGGATCAACGATTTCAAGCTTATCACCCGCGTAGTCCACGAACATCTTATCCCCGGCTTTATGGTCAATATGCATGGTCAATTTAGATGCATTTCTCCATACCTGAAAATGATAACAGAATTGCGAATAGCTGTATCCATCAGGATATTCTTTCTGATACTCGGTGTACAAAATCATCAGGGTTACACCGGTCTTCTTGAGTTCTTGTATGTAACCAGGAAATTTTTCTACAAGTTTTTCATATTTTACATTTCCGTTCCTCTTCTTTTCAAACAGGGACAGGAGCTGACTATCAGGCATTTTCTTGGTCTGCTCATAAGTAAGTCCACTTGATCTGAAATCTTTAAGGGGGGACGCTGGTAAAAAAGTAAGTTATGTAGGTAAAGGAAAATAATTTATGATATTGGGCGGTAAAAGAGTAGGGCATGTCTCTCAGAGAGTTGGCTATGCAGTTGGAGGTAAGCTCTCCTGCCGTCGGGTAGACCCAGGGCTTTAAGCACGATGGGGCTAATTGGGGATGTCATTGACTATGTTGACTAAGAAGGTTATTCGTTTGAGATATCGATAATGGAATATGGGAGGGCATAAGCCGAAACAGGGCGACAACCGTAGTGGAAGGCATTGGTGTCAGGCCTACACAGTTGACAAAAAAGCAATCGTATTGCAAATGATTAGGCCGGGTGCCCATTTGTTCCAAAATTTATCATTAATGTTGCAATATGTGAAATGTGTAGGTCTGACACCTATTTTTTTCTCAGAGCTCTGGCTATGCGGTTGAAGATAATCCCTCCTGCAGTCCGGTACTGGTCCCCCTTCCCCCACAAGGGAGTGAGGGTTGTCGAGGCTTGGCATCTGGGGCTTCTTTGGTTAGTGTTGGCAGACCGATCCATAAAGGCGGATCAAGAGTGAATAGAGGACTCATTTAGCCGGATTTGCTTCCAACTCAAGTTCCTCTATATCGGTAAACGATATGTAGTCGTCATCTGTGGTAATGAAAAAGCCTGAATCATTATCGGCGTCTTCCTGGCCTTCCCACCCCCGGCCCTTTTCCCAATGGTAAGAGGGATGGGAACCCCTGGCAAAACTGGATCTGGGCTCCATCTTTTCAATTTTACGCAGGCAGGGAACGCAGAGTGTGGCTTCCGGCACGATGAAAAGTCGTTCCTCCGGGATTCGCTCCCCGCACTCTTCGCACAGACCGAATTCCTCGTCATGCCTGATCCTGCGAATGAGGAGATCTATTTTATCCAGCTCCCTGTCCTTTCTCTCGATGAGCTTGCAGAATGTCAGTGCGGAGATCTCCCGATCGGCATGGTCGAGATCCTCAATCAGGCCGTCCGCCGAGAAAAAATTCCCGTAGGCCTTCTGGTTTACAATGAGACGGGTGAGGGCTTGCTCCACTTCCTCCCTCTTGGCCGTCAAATTTTTCAGGAAACGCGCCTGAAAATCTTCATTGCCAGCGGGTTCATACACCCCTCCAACCTCACCATCATCATCCGTCCGGGCCACCATAGCCATTTCATCAACATTGTTGTGCGATATCTCTTCTAACATCCTGTCTTTCCCCCTAAAAAATTCGGGTTGATGCCCGAAACCGGAAGAATAATAATCAAATTTTCTGCTTTGTCAATTCAAATTAAACAAAAAAGCGATCCTCGAGGTTTTTATTTACCTTAATGTGAATCAAAGTCATTTCTGGGCCGGGGATATCTCGCGGGACATGAGCGGAAGTCCGGTCGGCCTGACCAGACAGGTCAGTAGCCCGGCAAACCCGGATAAGGCCGCAAACAGGCCTGACACCTATGCCTTTGTAAAGCAAGAGAGACAAAGGGCAAATTATTGTTCTGGATTTCGGGCTTAAAGAGTTCCCCTTCAAGAATTGGGAGAAAAACCAAATATATTTATATTCCGGGCGCAATAATCCAGGGCAGGTTTGTTTGAAAAATATATGACAGCCAGGGTTGTAATACAGAAAATCTGAATTACTTTATTCGCTCACCCTGTCAAACCGTGGTGGGGTGTTTTTTTTGGATGATCGCACAATGTCTTAAAAAAACTCAGGGGATAAAAAAATGACAGACATTTCAAAAATCACGCTGTACAGCGGCGGACACAAGGGGGCTGAAGCGGAATTCGGCAAACTTGCCGAGGCCTGGCACATGAAAGAGGTAAATATATCATTTGAAGGGCACAATGCTGAGCGCACCCGGGGCGGCCGGGTACTGAACCGAGAAGAGCTCCAAAAGGGTGATGTCAGCATGGAAATTGTGTCCAAGCTGATGAAACGCACTTACTCCCCGTCGGATAAGATCCGAAAAGTCATCCAGTCCATTTTTCACATGGTCAATAGCGGCTACCATGTCTTTGCGGTCGGGGGGATACAGGCGGACAACACCGTCAAGGGGGGAACCGGCTGGGGGGTCGAATTGGCAAAACTATTTAACCGGCCGCTGAGCGTCTATGATCAGGAACGAAAGGGGTGGTTTTCCTGGGAG
>JAUWMY010000422.1 GCA_030612945.1 Desulfobacteraceae bacterium | reverse complement strand
TGACACGAGGCTGGTTGAGTTTATAGAATTGCCCAATCTAAAGTTCTTTGTTGGCACCCAGGCCCATCCTGAACTCAAATCAAGGATGGAAAAACCTGCACCGCTTTTTTACGGCTTTGTTAAGGCGTGCCTTAGTTAGTGTCCATCCATAAACGGCTATTTTCCACAATTTTGCAAGTGCGAATAATGTCTAAGGCGTTACTTTGGCTGCCAGGTGATATGATAGGGAAGATAAATCCAAAATTCTAATATTCATAAGGCCCAAACATTGTAAGAACTTAGGAATCAGAAACTGTAAGATTGAGAGAGAAAAAATGACACACAGGGCACTCATATTTCAGAATGTTGAAGGCGAAGGGTCGGGTATTATTGGAGATATTTTAGATCAGAGGAAATGGGACAGAAAAACCATTCATTTATATCGTGGAGAGGCATTTCCCAAAAACTGTCAGGAATATACACTACTGGTGGTTATGGGAGGGCCCATGAACGTTTACGAAGAGGACGTCTATCCATTTTTAGCGCAGGAGACAAGGGTCATACGGGAAGCGCTTGAGCAAGACCAGCCTGTGATCGGTTTTTGCCTGGGGGCCCAGCTTATGGCAAAGGCATCCGGGGTCATGGTTTCAAAAGGCCCAAAAAAGGAGATCGGCTGGTACGCAGTTCAACTGACAGATCAAGGCACGAAAGACCCATTTCTAAAATCATTTCCAGAAGAATTTTTCGTCTTTCAGTGGCATGGAGATACATTCCACCTCCCTGATGGAGCAGTCCGGCTTGTCAGTTCTGAAGACTACCTCAACCAGGCAATGCGCATAGGCACTAACAGTTATGGTTTCCAGTTTCACTTTGAAATTACAAAGGACATGATCTCCGAATGGCTGGTAGCCGGACAAGAAGAGTTCAAACAGATAAAGGATCGAAATCTGCCGGAAAAAATACTGATAGATGCCGACACACATATTCCCCAAGCGCATGCTCTTGCAGAATTGTTTTTCAATAACTACCTGGGACATTTAGAAGTATCTTAGCTGAACTTCTTCACAGATTTCCCCATCAGAAAGAACAAGCCCGAATGTGTCTCCAATAAATAGCGCAACTTCTAAAAGTGCTGTTTCGTCTTTTCCCGCGTTTTGTCTTATTCCTCTGAACTCTGCTAAACGCATATGGACTTCTCTTAAATTCATTGTCAATATTCAATTTAGTTCCGGTTTATCCGGGTCAGGTGTGTAGTATTTCTGCAGCAGTACTGCGCCCGCAAAGGTGATTATACCGGCCAGATCGGCCCAATATTCCGGCCAGAATAGTCCGGCAGCAGCCAGCCAGAAAAGAATGGTTTCGAGCCAGGTAGCCTTACGCAGAAAATATCGTTCCAGCGCGGAAGCAAAGGCTATCAGCCCCAGGGTGGTAGCTACCATGGCCAGCCCCACCTCCCAGTGCATCAATTCGTAATCTTTACCCATGCCCAGGAGAGGCCTGTAAGCCATTATTATAGGAATGATATAAAGCCCCTTGGCAAGCTTCCATGAAGTGAAGGCGGTTCTCATTGGGTTGGCCCCTGCAACTCCTGCACCTGCAAAACTCGCAAGACTCACAGGAGGAGTAACATTAGCGTCCTGTGAATACCAGAATACAATCATATGCGCTACCATTATGGGGACTCCCATATCCATAAGGGCGGGACCGGCCAGTGTGGCCAGAACTATATAACTTGCCGTTACAGGAAGGCCCATACCAAGCACCAGAGAAGCTGCACCGATCAAAAGGATAGCAAGCACCTTAATTCCATAGCTAAGATCCAAAACTAAACTCGAGAACTTAAGTCCCATGCCTGTGAGGGTGACCATGCCTACGATTATACCTGCCGCTGCGCATGCCACGGAAACCATTACGGCGTTTTTTGCTCCGTTTTCAAGGGCTCGAATTAATAATTGAAACTCATTAAGACCGAATCTGCCCAGACTGATTCGTTGGGAATCCCCCCTGGGCAGTCGAGTAGTATCCACCGCCCATCGGACAGTGTTTGCAATCAAACTTGTGGCAAGTGTGCTCATTACAGCAACAAATCCGGCCATCATAGGCGAATAATTTGACACCAGAACATAAATAAGTATCCCAACCGGGATTATAAAGTGCAGCCCCTTTTTGATTACGTTCATGATCCGTGGCAGACTCTCTTTTGGCTGTCCCTTCAGACCGAACTTCTGAGCTTCATAGTGTACGAATAATATCACCGTTATGTAGTACATAATGGCAGGTATCAACGCCACCTTGATGATTGTAAGGTAACTTGTATTAGTAAACTCGGCCATTAAGAATGCCCCTGCCCCCATGATAGGTGGCATAAGCTGACCGCCTGTTGAAGCGGCGGCCTCTATAGCCCCTGCGACATGTGGTCTGTAGCCGACTTTTTTCATCATGGGAATAGAAAAGGAACCGGTAGCTACTACATTACCCACAGCCGATCCTGAAACTGAACCCATAAACCCGGAAGCTATTACCGCTGTCTTGGCAGGACCGCCTGAAAAGCGACCCGTAAGTGAATAGGCAAGATCAATAAAGAAGGCTCCGCCACCGGTGGTCTCTAAAATTGCACCAAAGAGTACAAAAACAAATACAAAAGTAGCGGCCACTCCAATGGGAATTCCGAAGATTCCCTCGGTGGTAAGCCATAAGGTAGTAGCAATGCGCTCTATGCTATAACCTTTGTGAATGATCAGCTCAGGCATATAAGGCCCGTACATTGCGTATAATATACCGGCTGCGCATATTCCGGTCATAATAAAGCCGATCACTCTGCGACAGGCCTCGAGTACCAGAATTGTTCCGATAATGCTAACCACCAGGTCACTTCTCAGCCAGTCTCCCTGGCGTTCAAAAATGGCAGTAAGGTTATAACAGATGTAAAATGTACAATAAACTGATGCAAAAACCAGCACCCAGTCGAAAAAGAACCAAAAGGTTAATTTATCCTTGCGTGCCCCTTTGAAAGGTGGCCTCAGCAGAAAGGTCAGGGAAAGGATGGCACCCAGGTGGATGGACCGCTGTACAAGGGCGGTAAGGGCGGCTATGCCGGCTGTGTAAAGCTGGTATATGCTTAAGGTGACGGCCAGGATCATCACTATCCCGGCAATTATATTAACTAAGGACTGGTTGCGATCCGTCGGTATTGCGCTGGTTGCAGTAGTAATTTGTTCATAGGGGACCTTGTTCTCAGGGGGAATTACCTCGGACATCAATCGATCCTTTCTCTGTCAGTGGGAGTGGCAGGATGGGGTTTAATATGACGCCATATCCGATAAAGCAAACTC
>JAUWMY010000219.1 GCA_030612945.1 Desulfobacteraceae bacterium | reverse complement strand
CGGTGAATGCAGCCTTCTCTTCAAAATGAATACAAACAATGGAAAGGAAATCGTCATTGCCGCGCACGATCGTTTCAAAGTACTGCCCTGCAAGGAACTCATAGATAAAATCGAATTAATGATCGGCAATAAGATTATCGTGCATGATAAAAGGAATTCTTAAGAGCTTACGGAATAGCTACAAAAGGAAGAATCCGTGACGGCTCCGCCTTATTCAGAATCCAGGGCGGAGATGGTGACCCAAATGTATCATTCGTAGGGCTACGGCCTACTTAAGTTATGCCAGGGATTAACCTCCTGAATATCATCTTTCCCTAAATCGGACAGGTCAATCACGCAGGCATCCGATATCTCAACTTCAGGTTCAAATAACATATCAGGATGCTTCTCAGCTGCAAGTTCGGCAGTGCGCCGGGCCTGCTCAACACATGCAAAATCTCTCTCCAGCATTCCCACATATTTATAAACTTTTAGCTTTACTTTCATTGGTCTAAGTTCTCCAAAATATAGTCAGGCAAATTTCGTTTGATGAAAACTCTAATCGCACAATTCATTATCTCTCACCGGGCCAAATGCACGTCCAGCATCGCAGCGGGGTACATCTGTTTTATTTATTCAGCAAGTAATGTGCCAGATTAAATGGGATTAGGCGAAAGGTTTTCCCCAATAATTTTATCAAGTTAACCTTCATGCACAACTACTAATAAAATATGGGTAAGAAAATGCCTTCTTTTTGTGTGAAATTGAGTTGAACTTAATGGCAAACGTTTACACAAGAGGTAAAAGAGGTGGTATAAGTCCACCCTGGATATTTCTGTCAAGAACCATTCCCAGGGCTTTCTTTTCTTCTTTTTGAAAACGCCTTGGACAGTTTACGAAATGGGCTTGATAACTTCGATCCCTGCTCAGATTCAGAAAAAATCTGGGGGCTTGTTTGAGGTCCTTCTACTCCTTCAGTTGGCACAATATCACCAATGGAGACATCTTTTATTTTTTTTAAACAATCCTTAAGAGCCAATATTTTTGAGTCTCCAACTCCAAAGTATTTTTTATCGGCCTCTTGGATCAACAGATTCGGCACAGCCATAAACTTATAAGCAGGTTTTCCCAGAATGACCTCATATACATCAATAAAAAGGTTCCCCTCGCTTCGGAATATTTTGTATTTGTGGATTCTGGTGAATATTTCTTCTTCATTAATAACGGACATGAGTTAACCTTGGTCCCGGTTTCTTCAGGGAGACGCGTCACCGCAGCCTCCAGGAATTCATAGCACATTTACCTCGTTTTTCAACAGCAATTCTAATTATGGTCTCTAATTGGCAGGACCGCGGAGTCTCTTTTTAAAGGTTATTATTAGAATTGCCGGTTTTTCAAAGACCTCTGAAATTCAACATAATCTTCTTCTGTATCAATGTCCATGTCGTCATAAAAAAAATCCGGTTCAACCAGACACGCCCGGTCTCCGTATTTCTGAAAAAGGGCCCTGGCTCCCATATCACCCTGTAACTTACGCAGTTCATTGTATAACGGGCGACCAAATATGACCGGATGAGATCGTTTGGATTTGACCTGGATAGCCCCAATGGGCAGGCGGGACTCTAAGTATCGATGAATTAAAAGGTTAATCAGTCTGGACGTAACATGGGGCAAATCGGCCAGAAGGATCATAACATGATCATAATTGTCCTCAACCTCTGACAAACCAGTAGTAATGGAAGAACTGATACCCTGTCTGTATCGTGGATTCTCGATTACTCTTAGTTCTTGGTGGACAATGACTTGGCCCAGTACCTTTTTTATCTCTTTGGATTGATTTCCCAGAATCAGGATGATTTTATCGAGTTCAGACTTCAAGGCTTCATGTAATATCCGCTCAAGGAGTGTTACCCCCTGGACATGCAGTAATTGCTTTGGCCTACCCATGCGGGTGGAAGAGCCTGCAGCAAGAAGCAGACCGGCTATTTTCGCTCCAACCCGGCTCATACCTGCCCTGTCTTATAAGTCTCTATTGTGTTCCCATTTCAAAGCCCGCATCAAAGACCTTGAAATTAATTTTTTTAAATCGGGACGGAGTTACCTGATCAATCGCATTCCTTAATTCTTTATGGGTCACCAGGTTCTTCTCGAAGGCAGAAAAAAAACCGAGCAAGGCCAAGTTCGAAGACATGGGGGTTCCCAGGTCCGTTGCGATTTTCCCAGCCGGGATGGCCCTATAAACAATTTCCATTTTATCCAGATAAGGTTTGACTTCTTGCCTGACAAAAGACTTGGGTGAGGCATTCGCATACAGCCTACCACCTTTTGCAAGAAAGGGGATATTGCGATATGCCTCATTTTCTTCAAGGGCCAGCAGGAAATGGGCCGAACCGGTTCTTACCAGACTCCCCTCAACTTCTCCGAGCCTAAGGTGGGAAATGACAGATCCGCCCCTTTGGGCCATACCATGGGTTTCTGCCCCCATTGTCTTTAAGCCTTTGTTCAAGGCAGCCTGAGCCATCACCTTTGTCATAAAAAGGATACCCTGGCCGCCCAATCCGCTTAGAACAATATTCACAGTCTGCATAAATGTTGTTTATCCCCCGAAAATCAAGCCTCCACAATTGCACCCTTAGGGCAAATCTGCAAACAAACCCCACATTGAGTACATAAAGACTGATTGATATTAGTACGCCCCAGCTCCTCGTCATGATACAAGGCCGGGCATTCAAACCGCTCGAGGCAAAAGTTACACTCCGTGCAGTCATCTGTCACCGTCACACTTTTTCTTTCAGGAATGGCTTCCTTCGGGTAAGCGATAACACAAGGATGACGGGCGATTATTACGGCAATGCCCCCTGTCGAGCTATTTACATACTCAGTCGCCTTTTTCAGCAATTTGGTCATAGCCTTTATTTCATAAGGGTCAACCACTTCAACAAAATCAACACCACAGCCAGCCACCACCCTTTCAAGGGATATGGCCTTGCCCTTGCTCCCGTCCGCCCGTATGCCCAGACCGGGGGTAGGTTGCATACCTGTCATGGCTGTGATCTCATTGTCCAGGATTACCAGGATAAAGCGTGCGTCGTTGTAGACAGCATTCAACAGCCCTGCCGTGCCGGAATGAAAAAAGGTGGAATCCCCTATAGTAGCCACAATGGGCTGTGCCACCTGGTCCTGATTAAAAGCGTGATAAAAACCTGACGCCATGGTGATCGCAGCGCCCATATCGAGACATGTGTCCACACCGCCTAAATTCAGCCCCAGAGTGTAACACCCTATATCAGAAGTGAATATGGCCTTTGGCCTGGCCTTGCGGATAGCAAAGAAGGAAGCCCTATGTGGGCAGCCCGCGCAAAGGGTAGGTCTACGCACCGGCAGATCCAGGCTTGCTACCAGATCCAGTGCATCCTGATTCCGATCACCCTTAAAAGGGGCTAAACCAAGATCCTTAAGCACCTTATCAACCAAACGGTAGACAACTTGAGGCGCTAACTCCCCTTCAGAAGGCACATGCCCCGAGAGTCGGCCCAAGACCTTTTTCCTGTCCCTTAGAAAGTACTCCATTACGGTATCCGTTTCTTCAAGAACGAGTACTTTTTCGCAGGCCGACATGAATATGTCGGCAAGCGCTTCCGGAAAGGGATAAGGAGTCCCAATCTTGAGCACGGGGATATCCTTACGGTCTTCTTCTGTCAGGATATCCCGCACAACGGAGTACGGAATACCACCGGCAATAATACCGAGCGGATATTTTTTCCCAGGCTCCAGGTCATGAAAGTTATGGGCTGTCAGGCCTTCAAATCTACGTGCAATCTTTTTTAATTTTTCGTTTAATTCGCCATGGAGAATAAAACGGAATCGAGGTGTAGCCGCCCACCTGGCCGGATCCTTTTCAAAAGAGGCCTTCTTTGTATTGTTCTTAAGAGGGCCCCATGAAAGAGCCTGTCGCGCATGACAAACCCGTATGGCCGGTCTTAAAATTACGGGAATTCTGAATTCCTCGGAAAGTTCCATGGCCAGTCGGGCCATTACTCGCGCTTCCTTCGGGTTGGAGGGGTCCAACACAGGGACTTTGGCAAGTCTCGCCATGAGTCGGGTATCTTGCTCAGTCTGGGAGGAATGGGGACCCGGGTCATCACAGGAAACTATCACAAGACCACCGACCGTGCCCAAATACGCCGCACTCATAAGTGAATCGGCGGCCACGTTCAGCCCCACTTGTTTCATACAGCAGGCGGCCCGCTTCCCGGAGATCGCCGCAGCAAATGCGTTGTCTAAGGCCACTTTTTCGTTCGTAGACCATTCTATATATGTGTTGAGGCCTTCCGACTTAACCAGACGAACCACCTCGGGCAGTATCTCCGAGCTGGGCGTGCCAGGATAGGAGGTCACTATCTGGCAACCAGCCTCCACCAGCCCGAGGGCCACGGCCCCGTTTCCTAAGAATATATCTTTTCGCTTCATCATTCTTCTTTCGTGCCCTTTTTTGCCTGTTCGATTAGTTCCAACAGCGAGAGCATCTTGGTTGTTCCAGACCTTTTGAATGCCTTATCCCATTCTTCAGGTGTCAGTTCCTTTCTAAAATATTCTTCCACAAGGAAATGATCATACCAGCAGTCCAGTGTCTTGAAACAGGGAAGTCCCCGATTTTCTGAACGGCAGTATGAAAACGAGATCTGATGGCCCAGTCTGGGGCAGCGAATCTCATAATCATCCTCCGGCGGTATGTTCTGCCTTTTCATCATAAAACCAGTAAGTTGCGGGAAATGAATTCGGGCGGGGACCCCCGCGCCCCCCTCCTGCCTCCACGGTCCCGAGAGATATACACTCCGGTGGAAGTAGAAGGGGTTCGCGGGCAGGCTCCGGTTTTCAGTCCGGAATCATTTACTACTGCTTAAATTACAATTCAACCCGTGAACTGCCTGGGTTTTGGGAGTGGTTCTATTTCCTTTAAGGCCCTCTGGATTTCCTCCTCTGCCAGGGCGTGATCTGCGAGCTTCCCTGAAAGATAGGCGTCGTAAGCGGCCATATCTACCAGACCATGACCACTCCAGTTAAAGAGAATGACCTTTTCTTTCCCTTCCTCTTTAGCCTTAAGGGCCTCCTGAATAACGACCGCTATCGCATGATCCGTCTCAGGCGCGCTTATAAATCCTTCTGTTCTGGCAAAGGTGATGCCGGCCTGAAAGGTTTCAAGCTGCTGAACGGCCACAGGTCTAATCAGATTGTCAAGAATAAGCTGGCTGATCAGTGGCGCCATGCCGTGATATCTAAGCCCGCCCGCATGGATTGGCTCAGGCACAAAACCGTGCCCCAGGGTGTGCATGGGGAGAAGCGGGGTCATTTGAACTGTATCCCCAAAATCATAGGCAA
>JAUWMY010000548.1 GCA_030612945.1 Desulfobacteraceae bacterium | reverse complement strand
AAGCGTCTCGAGTTTTTTGTTCAAGGCATCCAGTATTCTGCTCCCTTTTGTTAAGCCCTGCGTAGTTCCTGGGTCTGGAGCCAATGTACCGGAATTGGCGGTGGAGGTTTTACTAATCCCTTTCTTCCCAACAATATCGTGATTGAGATCAACTGCAATAACCAGATCAGCTCCCATTTCCCTTACAACACTCACCGGAACGGGATTGACCAGGCCTCCATCTACCAAAATGGCACCGTTTTTCCTGACCGGCGTGAAGACCCCAGGGACAGAGATGCTGGCCCTTACGGCCTCAATGATGTCTCCATCTTTGATAATCACCTCGTTTCCGGTGGCAAGATCAGTGGATACGGCGCAGAATGGGAGGGAGAGATCTTCAATATTTTTTTCTTCCACATGGCTTCGGATAAATTCAGCAATCCTATTACCGTCGATCAATCCGGATTTTGGGAACACAACGTCAAGGAAAAAGGCGATTTTTTTCCAGTCGAGCTGGAGGACAACGTCTTTGAAGGAGTCGATTCTGCCGGAAGCATATACAGCCCCTACCACCGCGCCAGCACTGGTACCGGCAACATAATCAACGCGGATTCCTGCCTCAGCCAGGGCTTTAATTACCCCGATATGCGCCCACCCGCGGGCAGAGCCGCTGCCAAGGGCTAACCCTATCTTTCCCGGGGGAGCGTGTTTATTTTTGTGGACAATACCGGTCATTGAGATATGTCTGGCTAACTATCTGCTGTGTCCTTTTTTTCAAGGCGTTTCAGCCTTTTTTCAATCTTGCTTATGTCTTCTTTGCTTGCTAAATTCATTTTCCCCAGCACCTTCTCTACTATGTTTTCAACCTTTTTTTCCAGGTCCTTTTTAGCTTGTTCAGACTTTTTTAGCAACTCATCGACCAGTTCTCTCCCTTCCTTTTCAGACATCTCGCCTTTTTCCGAAAGCTCCTTGGCCAGTTCCTCGACCTTATCCTTGGTCATGGCGGCCAGACCTACTCCCGTCAGCATGGTTTTTTTAATGAGATCAAACATGATTTTTCTCCTTTCTACAGATATCGTTAAATAGTTTATTGGTTGAGTTGTTAAGGAGTTAGTACCACATAGTTTTATATCAATAAAGCAGTAATTGGCAATTTGTATATCATGCAAAAAATATTAATTGATTTGATTATCTGTTTTTTCAAATTGCCTATATGACCATTTGAAGAATTACTTGGAGCCTCCAACAAATAGTGCCGTTTTGAACGAACTACCCCCATCACAGAAGCCTTCCTCTGGAATCTGAAGTTACCAGGAAAAGGAAAGGGTGAGGGAGCCGAATGACTGGTCGTCTTGTTGTCCTTTGAACTCTTTCGTCTGTAAAACCCTGACATATGAAAGCTTGAAACGATGGATGATCAAGCTGATCCCCACAGCAACATCGGCTACAAAATGTTTTTTATCAACTTTATGGCTGTCAGTCAAGGTGTTCCCGTCCAGAAAGATGTCACGAAGGACAGCGCGGCCTTCTACTGAGGCAAAAACGTTCAGGCTGAATCCGTGATTTCTGGAGAGCCAGAGGTCCCGCGCACTCGCAGGGGCATTGGAGTCACCTGCCGGGCGAATAAGGGATGTCCCGAAATCCGGGGGGATGTTCCAGCCCAGGCGGGCTTCCATGCCGGTATTGGCATAGGTGTAGACATTACCCAGCGTCCCGCCCAGGTGAGGAATAGCATCGAAAGCCAGGCCACCGACGGTTCCGGCCTGCAAAAGCCGCCATTTACGCTCGCAGGCAATAACTAGACCCGGTTCGTTTTTAAGCTGATTGTCCCAGCCATTGGGGCGTTGATTACTTAATAATTCATGCACTAGTTTTTGTGTCTGTTCGGCGA
>JAUWMY010000553.1 GCA_030612945.1 Desulfobacteraceae bacterium | reverse complement strand
GTTAGGCTCTCAATAAGATTGAGTCTTTGATAATTTTTCATGGCATATATACTTTCTTTCAGCCGATTTATTTAGAGTAAAAAACTCACGATAAAATTATGAATTATTCCCCAGGTACACACTTTTGAACGATACCAATTTTTTATGTACTATAGTCAAAAACCTCGGGTGCTCACAACCGAATTAATTCCTTAAGCGAATGACAATGGCCGTACATCCTTTCGGAGTTTAGGCGTGAGCCTTTTATAAAATCCTTACGGATAAACTCCACCTGAACATATTGAAAACTTATATACTATAGTCAAAAACCTTACAGAAGGCAATAGGGGGGAGCTAGGTTCACCTTTTGACTTGCCTCTAAAATGGAGTTCTGGTAAATAGGGATAATCTTAGAACAGTAGAATGGAGAAGTTTTGGAAGATAGCGCAAAAACAGCATCCGTAATCCTTGCCGCTGGCAGGGGGAGCCGCATGAAGGAATATGACGGCAACAAAACCCTTCTGCCATTGATCTCCGAAAAATCTCCTTACAAGGGAAGACATCCCCTTCTTTTACAAATCCTCAACAGTCTGCCGGATGGCCCAAAAGCCCTGGTTGTCAATTACCAGAAAGAAGTGGTGATGGAGGCCACCCGAGATTTTTACCCCACATACTGCGAGCAGCCCGAACTCAATGGAACAGGGGGAGGCCTGCTTTCAGCCCGGTCATTTCTCGAAAGACAGGACTGTGATCAACTCATCGTTACTATGGGTGATGTTCCGTTCGTCAAAGAGGCCACATACAGGTCGCTGGTCAAGGGCCTAAGCGACAATAGCTTAATGGTCCTTGGCTTCCGCCCGGAATTCAAAAAACAATATGGGGTCATGGAAATAGAAGGACCCCGGGTATGTAAAATAATAGAATGGAAATACTGGAGAGAATACCCGGAAGACAAGCAGCAGGCTTTTCAGGTCTGCAATTCAGGGATATATGCCGGAAAAAAAGAGGATATTCTCAGATATCTCCTGGTGCTTGCATCGAGACCTCATAAGGTTCAAAAAGAGATCAATGGAAAGTTGAGAGAGGTAAAAGAGTACTTTATTACGGATATTGTGGAATACATGCACAATGACGGGCTACCTGTTGGATTTGTGATTTCAGAGAACGAAGATGAGGTGATGGGGGTAGACGATCTTCCTGCACTTATAAAAGCCCAGAAAATTTTTAAGGAACGTACATTAAGTTAATGACATCGGGTTCCCAATAACAGCAAAGGGGCATAACATAATGCCCCTTTTACGTGTCGATCCATGGAAGGTTCATGCCTGACTATTTGATGCCAGGAGATGAACTTACCGCCTCCACAGTGAATTCACTCAAATTCTTTGGCAGGTCCTCAAAGACGAGGGTGAATGCGATTTTTGCACCGGGTGCCACATCGACATTTTTCCTGCCCATGCCATACCGATTTTTCATTGCCTTGTTGATTTTCTCAAGGGGCAAAGACTTGATCTCTTCTTCTTTGAAGTTATTGCCCGCGTAAGCCAATTTTCTCTTCACTACCTGGTTCTTATCGTCCAGTATGCTCCCTTTGATAAGGATAAAACTCCGGCTCTTCGGATAATCGTTAGTTATTTCACCCCGAATCACAAAGAGGTTCCCTGAATTTCCGGAATCAACGAAAGAACCGGTAACCGATTTGAAGGAAAGGCGGCGTATACCCATGTCGGTTATTTCTTGCTTTTCCGTCGGCTATAGCATGGACAGAGAATCAGGA
>JAUWMY010000008.1 GCA_030612945.1 Desulfobacteraceae bacterium | reverse complement strand
CGTTTACTTGTTTTTTAATAATTTTGATTTAAATTCCATATAGTTATAGTCAGATGACCATAATATCAAAATTATTTTCTCAAGCTTGGCAAGGAAATTGCTTACGTCTTGTAAGGTAGTGTTTTTCTAATTCATACCTGAATCTTGCACCAAGTATCGTAGCGAGGCGGAGAAAGCCTTGTGTTTAAAGCAAAGTTGGAGTGATTTTGACCCGCAGGCATATTACCTAATATAGTGAGGATTAAAATCATGAAACGAGCTTTAAAGGCAAAGCGCTTCAAGCCGTAGTAGATAGTTGGTGCAAAATTCAGGTAATACACCATCAAAAAAATTGTGAGGGAAGAAATGAAAAAAATTATGTTTTATCTTTTGTTAGTGATCATGCACGGTTTTTATCTGGGTAATTGTTATGCAGAGCAAGACCTTCAGGTCTTGACCCCGGACCGTCAGGCTAAAGTAGCCTATCAGGTTGTTGAACAGAATAAGTTACTGATCTCAGCCCTGGATCCTGACGATAATCCTATCCTGGGACTGAAAGCAGAAGACTTTGGTATCATGATAGGAACAAAGAAGGCGAAAATACTCTCTATTGAACCTCTTGAGACCAGCAAAGAAATACCACTCAACCTTGTCCTCGTCGTGGATAATTCCTACTCCATGAAGAAACGTAAAGCGGTGGAACCTCTTATTTCTGCTATGGAGGAATTTCTTAAAATAATACGCCCCATGGACAATGTCCATATGGTTGTTTTTGACAAAAAACCCAGCTACAAAGTTAATGAACACTCATTACACGCCAAGACTTTTCATTCCAAGTATACCCACGAACTCATGAAGTTCATCAGGAACAGCTTTGATGACGGGTTGACCACTGAAACTTTCTTATACGAAGCCATGGTCGCCGGACTTGATCTAATCCGTAAGATGCCAGAAAAGGGTAACAAAATTTTTGTGGTCTTCTCGGATGGCGAGGATATTAACAGCGCATTCAAGAGCGCAGTAGTTGAGTCTGAAGCAAAAGGAATACCAAACTTTGAGGCCTACACTGTAGACTATATGCCGGGAGCGACCATGAATCCCTTTCTCAAATCCTTTGCCAAAGCACACGGTGGCCGTGTCTGGAAAGCCACTTCAGCGACAGAACTTATGCCTATTTTTCAGGCCTTTTCCACCACCCTGCTCCATCGCTATATAGTGACTTATAGAGTCCTCAACCCTCCCCAGGGAACATTGACCCTGGAACCTGCTGAACTGAGCTTCCGCATGCTTACCATGACAGATGGCACTCCAATACTAAACAATGTCTTCTTCGAGACAGGCAAAAGTGAAATACCTGAAGATTATGTCCTTTTTGCGGACAGTGCCCAGGCACAGTCCTTCGATGAAAAAGCCCAAAGAGGTGCGCTGGAACGCTATTACAATGTCCTGAATATTATTGGCAAACGCTTGACTCAAAACCCGACCGCTCAAGTTCAAATCACAGGCTGTAATTCCGGTATCGGTGTGGAGGAAAACAATCTCGACCTTTCGCGGCAACGGGCTGAAGCTGTGAAAGCGTATCTTAGCAATGTTTGGGAAGTGGATTCCCAGCGTCTAAACGTGGAGTCACGGAATTTGCCGGCGCATGCTTCACCACTGGACGCTGTGGGCGGCAGTGCAGAAAATCAACGGGTGGAGATAAAATACGATTTATTAGAGATACAAAGGGATGCTGCCGGCGAATTCGTCGCGGAAATTAATAAAATAGATGAGATCAAGGTACAGCCTCACATAGTGGCCGAATATGGCGTTGCCAATTGGGAACTTACGGTTTTGGGCGATGATCAGCCTATCAAAACCCTGCAAGGGACCGGTGAATTGAAACCATTTTATTCTATTTCCCTGAATGACCTCGGTAGAGAAACGCTGGCTAAATCAGGTAATCTTAAGGCACGTATCAAAGTGATAGATATTTATGATGATACACATGAGGCTGAGACGGCTCTATGTCCGGTCACTGTTTCGAAGAAAGAAGTCATACACGAGCTTATAGGCTCGCCGTCTGGGCAAGTATCCATAGAGCCAGAAACGGTGACCATTGAGGAGTTGACCACCATCGATAGTTCGCCACTGCTAAACTATGTGTTTTTCGACACTGGCAAGAGCGAAATTTCCGAACGGTATTCCGTTGTTGGGAATCAGGCCGAAACCAAAAAATTCTCGGAAAGTAATCTAAGGGGCGCAATGGAGAAGCACATTCAAGTGCTTAACATTTTAGGGAAACGCCTTGTAGAGTTTCCTGAGGCCCACATAAGCATAGTGGGCTGTAACTCCAATTATGGAGTGGAAAAAGATAAAATCGATCTTTCACGGAGTCGAGCTGAAGAAGTCCGGGCGTATTTGAGGTATATATGGGGGATAAATCCATCAAGGATACACGTGGAGGCACGTAACTTACCGGCTGTTGCGAGTACAAACAGCCTGGACGAAGGGAGGGTAGAAAATCAACGCGCAGAAATTTATTCTGACCTTCCCACCATACTTGAACCCATAAAGAGCACCTATGTGGAAGAGACGAGCGACACAAAGGAGTTCCGAATCTCACCACAGATCCAGGCCGGTTATGGCATTACAGATTGGGAAATACAACTGATAGGTGATGGTTCTCTAATTGGTTCTGTAAAGGGGAAAGGAGACCTTAACCCTTCTTATACCTTTGATCTCAAAGCTATTGGTCTTGGAAAGGTAGGATCTTGTAAGGAGATTGCGGCGGGCATTGAGGTCACAGACGAAAAGGGCCAGATATACAAAGATGTTGCTGCTGCAACGTCTTCTGTCAGATTCATAAAGAGAGAAGAGCGTGTTGCCCAGAAAATGGGATATAAGGTCCTGGAAAAATACGCCTTGATACTCTTTGACTTCAACAGCTCAGATATAAAAGAGCGTAATAAGGCCATCGTTGACCAGATCATCGAGAGAATGAAGCAGTTTCCAGCAGCCGATGTGAAGGTTGTGGGACATACTGATAGTATTGGTAAAGAGGAATACAATTTGAAGCTCTCAGAGAGGCGGGCAAAGGCCGTTTATGAACAGATTTTGGCTGGAGGGATGACAGCAGGTGAGAGACTTACCTACGCGGGTGCAGGCCCACTCAATCCCCTTTATGACAATAGCCTGCCTGAGGGCCGGGCACTCAACCGGACTGTGACTGTTTCCCTTGAGTATGAGAAGAAAGAGTAGTAACCGGTATTTAGGCTGTTTGATGGTAACATCTCAAAAAGTTCGGGTCCTTACAACCGGATTGATGCCTTAAGCGAATAACAATGGCCGTACATGCCTTTGGAGTTTAGGCGTGAGCCTTTTATAAAATCCTTACGGATAAATTCCACCCGAACTTATTGAGAACTCACGTTTGACGGGGACTGTCTTTCGAGGTAATGGCCCCCACAGGACAGATCCGGATGCAGGCAAAACATTTGCTGCATGGAAGGTTCGCATCCGTTTCCCCATATGAACTGACAACCGTATCTAACCCCCGTTTGGCAAACGTCAAAAAGGCCCGACCATGTTTGTCTTTACAAACAGCAATGCATTTGCCGCACAAGACACAGCGATTGGGATAATAATCAAGGAAAGGGTGGGATTCGTCTACCTCAGTTTCCTTCAGGCGTAGTTCCAGGTATTTTGGCTTTAAACCGACCTTCAGGAATTTGGCAATACGCTGCAACTCACATTTCTTGTTGGCCGGACAATGGCCACAGTCTACCCGGTGAACCGACATAAGGAGTTTGAAGGCCGTGCGCTGCAGTCTCCTCACGGACGGGGTATCGGTTTTGGCAATAATGCCATCTTTTACCTTGACAGTACAGGAGGGTATGGGTTTGTCCTCACCCTCGATTTCAACAAAGCACAGTCTGCATGAAGCAGAAGGATTGTCCGTGCCGTGGATGTGGCAGAGGTTGGGGATGTAGATCCCGTTGTCAAGGCAGACCTGTAGTAGGGTTTTTCCTTCGTCGACTTGAAGCTCTTGCTTATTCACAATGAGTGTTACCATCACCCAAATCCATATTTTAGAATTGAATATTTTAGATTGACTATTGACGATTTTAAGCGATGTCAGTTGATCGTTGTCCGTTGAAGTAAGAAAAAACCTAAATGATTCCAGGGAGACATCATTCCACTCTGCATATCCTTATACTTCAGCCACCTACCTTAAATACAAGTGCAACTAACGACTAACAACGGACCACCAACACAACGCGATTTTGGATTACAGATAAAAAATAGTCAATTGCCGATAGTCAATAGTCAATCGAAAATAGTCAATCAACAACGGGAGCGAGGTCCGGAGGAGAAACCTTCATTACGGCGTCATATTCCGCCGGGCAGGCAACCATACACTCGCCACATTTGACGCATAGGCTCTGGTCAACCCCTTTCTTTCGATTTTTGGTGGTAAAGATGGCCTCCACAGGGCAACTTCCAACACAGGCATCGCACCCGCGTGCGCATTTATCCAGATCAATATAAAAGGCAGTTAAGGTACGGCACATCCTGGCAGGACAGCGTCTTTCTTTAACATGCGCCTCGTACTCATCTCTGAAGTATCGCAGAGATGTAAGCACCGGATTCGGCGCGGTCTTGCCCAAACCACAGAGAGAACCATTCTTAATATCTTCACTCAGTGTTTCCAGTTGGTCAAGGTCACCATCACGGCCTTCTCCCTTTGTTATCCGCTCCAGTGTATTTAGCAGGTGATGGGTCCCGATCCTGCAAAAGGTGCATTTACCACAAGATTCCTTTTGGGTAAAATCAAGGAAGTAGCGAGACACATCTACCATACAGGTATCCTCATCCATCACCACCATACCTCCGGAACCCATCATGGCGCCTGCCTGTATCAGGGAGTCAAAATCAATGGGCGTATCCAGAAACTCCTCAGGCAGGCATCCTCCGGAAGGGCCACCAATTTGTACTGCCTTAAATTTCTTTTTGTTCGGTACACCGCCACATATATCAAAAATAAGGGTCCTGAGTGTCACTCCCATGGGGATCTCCACCAAACCTGCATGCACAACATTCCCAACAACGGAAAAAATGGCGGTCCCTGGACTTTCCTCAGTACCAATGGCCCTGAACCAGGTTGCACCATGTTCTATTATAGGTGGGATGGAGGCCAGGGTCTTCACATTGTTGATAACTGTCGGCTGCCCCCCCAGGCCTTGCTGGACGGGGTACGGGGGACGATGCCGGGGCATTCCTCTGTTCCCCTCAATGGATTGTATCAGGGCCGTTTCCTCGCCACACACAAAGGCTCCGGACCCCTGGAACACATCAATTTCCAAATCAAACGAGCTGCCAAGGACCCCTTCCCCCAATAGACCCAGTTCCCTGGCCTGCCCTATGGCCTTTGTAACTATTTTCACAGCAAGGGGATATTCTGCTCTTACATAGACTATTGCTTTTTGAGCACCCACAGCATAAGCACAAATGGCCATACCCTCAAGGACCTGGTGAGGGTTACTCTCCAAAAGGGTTCGATCCATGTACGCCCCGGGATCCCCCTCATCTGCATTGCATATCACCGTCTTATGCTGCCCATCCGCATTTCTTGCCAAATCCCACTTTCTCCCTGTGGGGAATCCGGCACCTCCCCTTCCCCTCAGACCCGATTCCTGCACCTCTTCGATGATCTCATTCGGGGCCAGTTGGAGTGTTTTCGCAAGCGTTTCATATCCCCCATCTGCGATATATTCATAGATGTCCTCAGGGTCCACACACCCGCATTTCTCCAAAACCACCCTCTTTTCCTGGTTGAACCTGGGAAAATCCAGGACCTGGGGGACCAAATCATTCTCCTCCATAGCACCAAGGACATGCTCAAAAAGGGGGTCACCATCTTCCAGAAAGGATTTTGCCAGCATCTTTGCCTTACCAGGCGTTACGTTGTGATAGAAAATTGGCGGGAACCCGGATTCAGGATGATCCATAATAACAACCGGCTCCGCATAACAATGACCGATACACCCAACAGTCCTGATGTGAGCTTTAATCTTTCGTTCCGCAAGCACTTCTTCGAATGCATTCTTTGTCTCCAAAGCCCCCGAGGCAATACCACATGTAGCCATTCCAATTTGAATTTTTGGAACAGGTTCCTCACGGAATGCATCACGACGTCTCTTTGCCTCATCCCGGATGACGCCAAACGCTTTTTGTACTGTTTCGTTATTGAGCGGGCTCACTTTTCTTTTTTTCTCTTTCTGCCTTTTCTTTTTCTATCTTGAAACCAAGGATGAGTCCTTCCACCTTGCTGGGGGCCATATGTCCCTGTACGGTCTCATTTACAACGGATACCGGTGCCAGCGCACAGCATCCGACACATGCCACTCTCTCAATACTGAATTCCCTGTCAGGCGTGGTTTCACCATCCCGAATTTCGAGTTTTCGCTCAAAATTTTCAAGGATAATATCACCGCCTCTTACGTGGCAGGCGGTTCCCAAACACACCTTGATATGGTTTTTTCCCGGCGGGTGAAAACGGAACTGGTTATAGAATGTTGCAACACCATAGACCTCGCATATTGCGATGCCCAGGTACTCTGCCGCCATTTTTATGGCATCTTCCGCAATATAGGCATGCCTTTCTTGAATCATCTGGAGGATGGGAATAAGCTCTTCTCTTTCCCTTCCAAATGCTTTAAGCCTGGAAGCGATATCATCCAGGATAAGTTTTTCTTCTTCCAGGCTATTTTCCTGAATCATGGAGGGTTCTTCTTCGTGTACTCACTAAATTTTTTCCATGGCACCGTACGCGCCACGGATCCTGTTTCTAAGCAAGAAGCAGAGCTTCTCCAACACATTAAACCCAAACCCCATATCGCCAAGCATCATCTCCCGCAACTCTTCCCCGTTCATGGCAAGGACTTTTGTAATTTTCTCACTCGTGGCCGAGGACATGAGATTGTGGGGCTCATCCAAAAGCGTAGACCAGCAACCAAAAACCCTTCCCTTGCCGAGGATCCCGATTACAACTCTTCCCTTGCGCGCACCTAAATCAACCGCTCTTTCCAGGAATATCCGGCCTTCGGCAATGACATAAAGATGCTCTCCAAAATCACCTTGCCGAAACACATATTCTCCCGGCTTATAGGTCTTCACCTGACAAAGGCCTGCTATCCTGTCGATATTACTTTCATCCAGCCCCATAAAAAACTCACACGTTTCCAGGACTTTTCCAATATCTCTACGATCCATGAGCGACCTCTCAAATTTGGTTAGGTGTAACGTAACTTCTTAATATTCCACAGAAGGAAACAATTTGCGATCTGTGTGCGGCAGAAACAGGGCCGCAATATACTCATCCATAAATGGTTGATAAACAGAAAGCTCGATATTGGTCATGGATCTTGAGATGTTCATGCATTTTTCAAGGGCTGCTTCAGAAAGAAGGCACATACGAGCCCCGGTCAGGGAACTGTTCCCAATAAACTGTATCTTTTCGCGTGGGATATCCGGCAACAGACCAATGGCAACGGCCTTGGAAATGTTCAGATAACTCCCAAATCCGCCGGCAACGTAAAAGTTGTCTATCTGGTCAAATGTCAACCCGATATAGTCCACCAGGGACTTGATAGCCGCAAAAACGGCCCCCTTGGACTTTATCAGGTTGTCGATATCGGATTCTGTAATAACAATGGCCTCTCCGCTTTCTGTCTCATGGGCATGGGCAATGGTATAGTGTGCTATATTGTCCTCAACACCAAGTCTGGCATCGTCCCGATTCCGGTGGAACTTCCCATCCGCTCCAATAATACCGTTTCTAACCAATTCATAGATACAGTCGATCAAGCCGGAACCGCATATTCCCCTCGGTTTGGCGCTACCTATTGTCTGGTATTTAACCTCACCGTTCGTTATCTCTACTTTTTCAATGGCGCCCTTTGTCGCCCGCATGCCGCATCGAGTTCCGCCCCCTTCAAAAGCAGGGCCGGCCGAGGCCGAACAACAGACCAGCCATTCATTGTTGCCAATAGCAATCTCACCGTTGGTCCCGATATCAATGAGCACCTTTACCTCCGGACTATCGGCGATACCGCACGACATCACGCCGGCCACGATATCTCCGCCCACATAGGAGGCAACGTTGGGAATGGTCTCCAACACCCCATTGGGATGAATGTGAATGCCGATATCCTTTGCCAAAATGGGCGGATACACGTCAGCAGTAGGCACATATGGATCCAGCCTTATGGAGCAAGGGGTGAGCCCCAGCAAAAAATGGCCCATGGTGGTATTACCCGCAGCCACAATGACATTAATTTCTTCTAAAGGAATGCTATTGGCACCAGCCAGTTTCTCTATAAGCTGGTTGATGTTCTTGACCACAGCCTCATGCAAGGGGTGCAGGCCTCCCTTTCCACACGCATAAATCATTCTTGATATGACGTCTTCCCCGTAGCTGGCCTGCATATTGTGTGTGCCTTCAACACCAACCACCTCCCATGAATTGATATCCACCAGTTGGGCCACAACGGTAGTGGTGCCCACATCAATGGCCACTCCGTAATTATGGGCCGTCGTGTCGAGGGGATCTATCTTAAGAATGCGATAGCCATTTCTGTCTTTGGCCACAGTGGCTGTTACTTTCCACTCATTCTCACGCAGCTTATCAGACAGGTGCTGCAGGCAGTTGAGATGTATCTCAAAGGAGTGCCAGCCAAGTTTTTTCCTCAATTCCCTTGATATACGTTCCATGTCGGCGATATTGTCTTCAAGGGTCGGTGGGGTGAGCTCGATAAATATTTTCCTCACAACAGGCATGGCCTCAGAGTCACCGTATGCCTCGGTAGCTCCCCCGGTCATGATCTGGGACTCTTCCATCCTCGATTCTGGCGGAATCGTGATTTCAAGATCGTCATGGATTTCTGTCTGGCAGGCCAGGATGTAACCCTTTTCTATTTCCCCATCAGCAAAGAAGGCCTTTGCATGTTCTTCCGCTTCGGCAATCCCGCTGGTTACCTGAACCCGGCACTGACCACAGACGCCCTCCCCTCCGCAGAGATTCTTGATAAATACCCCGGCCTTCTGAGCAGCCTCTGCGATCAGGGTGGCTTCTTCCACTTCAACAGACAAATTATCGGGCAGGAAATTGACAGTGTACGTTTTCATAGAAATTTTCTCCGGCTATCACTTTGCTATTTTCCTGAATTACCTGATCTTTTATGATGTTCCCACGGTGGTACTCATATAGCACTGTTGAGAAATTTGTGAAATAAAATTTCACTTTCTAACCCGGACAAGCCGGAATTGACTATTGACTATTTGTGCCCCGCGGGATTCGCTCCGTCATTTTTATGATAGTTCTTTTATAAAGGAAAGGAATCCTTAAATATTCAATCATTTGAAGATAGTGAAAATAGCCCGATATAATTTTTTACCACAAAATGCACAAAAATAATTACTAAGGGCCTAAAGGACTTTCAATACATTAAGCCACCCCGGTCTATCGAACGCGGCTGCATCAATAGCGCCTGGTGATCCGAGCGCTTTCACAACCCCGGTTCTCTTCACCTCCTCAAGCATCGCGCCAAACGCCCTGAAATCATCTTTTCCGGTTGCCAATACCTCATCCCGCAATTGCTGGCGCGCCTCTTCCGTATCGTGGGAAAGATAACGGAGCAAAGATGTGTATCCCTTAGTGTCCGGGAGCATATGCGCATCCAGGTCCCCGATGGCACCTATGATGCTTTTGGTCAGCTCTTGATCATCAAGCTCCAGATCACGAAGAAAAGCGGCTGTGTTATCAAATGCCTCGATAGTTTTAATAAGGTTGGGGTCGCGGTATGAGACAAAGGTGAGTACACCCGAAAGGCGGTCAAAAAGGCAAAAAGCCCCGTAGGCTCCGCCCTGCACGCGAATCCGATCCCATAGATATGAATTGCGCAAATAACGGGTTATGACCAATGCCGAACCATGAAATCGGTAACCGAGTTCGTAGAGATTTGCTCCTTTACCCACGTAATTTACCTGGGAAGGGATGGTCATGCCTTCAAAAAGAGGGGTGCCCTTGGTCGCCCAGTCCGCTACAACGACCGGAGCATCAGGCATAGCGCCCAGAGCCTGATGGATCTGCCGTTCAAAACCAGGCCAGCTTTTTTTGTCCAGGGTGACGTTGAGAATCATGGCCCTTCGGTTAACAAGAAGCCGGCGCATTTCCTCAAGAACAGCGAGGACATGGGGCCAGTTTTTTTCTATCATGTCTATAAGTTCCCTCAGGAAAAAGAGGTGGCTTATCCCGCCCATCTGTTCTGCGGCCCAGTGGGACTCACCAAAATGGGCCCTGAGGCGCAAGTTCACCATTTGATGCCCTGCCGGGACCAGCTTCTGCTCGGCCCTGGCCTTTTCCTCAAGCACCATTTGACGGAATCGCTCCTTATTGTCTAAGCGAACCGTGAGAAGTACATCACGCAGAAGATCCATCAATGACCCTGTCTGGTTCACCATGGCCTTTGCCCGAAGGAAAAGCCAGGCTGCGCTTTGTCTGGCATTTTTCACCGTTGAAATGAATGATTGAGGCCTGATCCCGCCTGTTTTCCGGCTTATGCGTTGAGTAAGTGTGACAAAATCCTCTTTCTCTGTTCCCATTTCAACGAGCGCCCGCCCAAAAAGTGGCACATATGGAAGGTATTTATCCGGCAAGGCATGAATATTAAACCCCAGGTCTAAGTAGGCAATGCCATTGGTGAACAGGTCGTGAAACAGAATAGGTGTTCCTTGCCGGTCCAGATGCGCCAGTGGAATGGTTTTGTTTTCTCTTTCCAGGTCCGCAAGTTTCAAGACAGGGATAGTGGCCAGGGCATCGGAGGGATCGGGAGTTTCCTGCAACCGCTTCAGCTTGATAGTGTTATCCGCCACCTCACCCAATTGATCCGGTTTCATGCCTGCACGTGCCCCTGCCAGGCGATCCTTTTCATCTGCCTCTTCCCTTTCACCCAAGTCAGGGTCCGGCTTAAGTATCAAGATGGTGCGGTGGGGGTTGTTCAAGAAGAAGCGATAAATCATCTCCTGGAAAAAGGCGCTGTTCGCCTGCAAATCGGATTTTATCTTCCCGAGAGGCGCTTCAAAAGCAAGCAGGGCCAGGGGATCGCCGTCATAAAGCCAGGTGGTTAGAGACCGAAGCATAAGGTGAAGCCCCTGGGGAAAATGCCCGGAGTTGTTTTCTCTCAATCTAAACTCGATGGTATTGACCGCTGCCTCCACTGTTCGCGGATCGATTCCTTTTTCGGCCAGGGTGGTCAGCGTTTCCATGATAAGGGCCTCGATTGCCTCCGAATTCTCGATTTCAATACCTTTAAGCCCGGTTGAAAAATAAATCTGCCGCAACTCGCTGCCGAGGCCCTCCCCTGCAATATCTTCTCCCAGGCCTGAATCGATGAGTGCCTTTCGAAGAGGAGAGGCCGGCATACCCAGCAGGATATACTCCAGCATACGCAGGGAAAAATTTGTCTTTGGATCCATGGTTTCGGACATCAACCAGTTGAGAGTGATCATGCCCTTTGCCGGGGTGGTTTCTTCCTTTCCCACCATAAAGGAATGAACAAAGCGCCTGGATTTCTCAAATGAAGCCTGCATCCGGATTGTAGAATCAATTTCAATGGCATCAAAGTCCATCAGACATGAGTTTACAAGCCTGAGTCGTTCTTCATGGTTATCATCCCCGTAAAAGTAGATTCGTGCGTTGGAAGGGTGATAAAATTTTTGATGAAAGGTCAGGAACTGCTCAAAGGTGAGGTCCGGTATGTGTTTTGGGTTTCCACCGGAATCAAAACCGTAGGTATTGTCCGGAAAAAGTGATTGCAAGGATTTTTCGGAAAGCACGTTGTCAGGGGACGAATAGGCCCCTTTCATCTCATTAAAGACAACACCCTTGTAAGAAAGAGGGGCATCAGGGTTTTCCAGTTCATAGTGCCAGCCCTCCTGCTGAAAGACAAAGGGGGTCAGACGCGGGTAGAACACCGCATCGAGGTATACGTCAATAAGATTGTAAAAGTCCTGAAGATTCTGACTGGCCACAGGGTAGCAGGTCTTGTCGGGGTATGTGAAGGCGTTTAAGAAAGTTTGAAGAGATCCTTTCAAGAGCTCCACAAAGGGTTCTTTCACCGGATATTTTCGTGAACCGCACAGAACAGAGTGCTCTAAGATGTGGGCAATTCCCGTTGAATCCGATGGGGGCGTGCGGAAAGTTATGCCAAAGACCTTGTTCTCATCCTCATTTGAAAGGGACAAAAGCTCCGCGCCGGTTTTTTCGTGACGGTAAAACCTGGCGTGGGTTTTCAATTCACGGATAGACTGCTCCCTTTGCAGTTGAAAACCATGGATGATTGTCATTTTTTCCTCCTAAAAGATGCAATATGGTATGATTTGTCTGGCTGTATAGCAAGTGCCTTTTTTTTCATCCGTGTCTTAGATATTGGGTCGTTTTTCCTTGACATACTATATGTTGTGGGTAAAAATAGAATTTCGTGCATTTTCAATACGCAGGTATTGAATCTCTAAGACACATGGTCCATTGGTGTTAAATTTTTAGTCTCTTTTTATGGAGACTGTAATCATTAGAGAAATAAAGTCAAATAAAGAGTAATTTTGGGGGTTTTAAAATAAGATGATCGACGATCAAAAAGGAAAAATTCTAGTTACAGAAGAAGGGAGCTTCGATCTGACTGCCTATAGATGGGATGATCATAGGTTTTCGGATCTCTTGCTCAGAGATAACAGCATCGATGCTGACCAGGCCATGGACATCAGCCGGTTCTTGCGCAAAGAGATCGCAAGACGCGAGGCCCACACCATCACCCTGCCGGGTATCGAGAAAATTGTTGAGGCCAAGTTGCTGGAATATGGCCTTACTAAACCATTACCTTTTCATCTGGATAGGTCCATTTTCGTAAAAAGGGGCCCGGTTCTTTCCGAAAACGCCACAAGGGTTCTTGAAAGGAGATACCTGAAGAAAGACCGCAAGGGCAAGGTTATCGAAACCCCCGAACAGATGTTCAGAAGGGTGGCCCATCATATCGCGAGGGCAGAGGAAAAGTATGGCGATGAAGACCATGTGAAGAAAATGGAGGGAATTTTTTACACCCTGATGGCTGAGGCCAAATATTTGCCAAACTCCCCTACCCTTATGAACGCTGGGCGCAGACTGGGTCAATTGGCGGCCTGCTTTGTGCTGCCTATTGAGGATAGTATGGAGGGGATTTTTGATGCCTTAAAGAACGCCGCGCTTATCCACAAATCCGGGGGTGGAACCGGATTCTCCTTCTCGCGTCTAAGGCCGAAAGAAAGCAGGGTGGGGACAACGGGTGGTGTGGCCTCGGGGCCTGTCTCTTTTATGAAGATCTTCAACACAGCCACCGAGCAGGTCAAACAGGGAGGCACTCGCCGTGGGGCCAACATGGCCATCCTGAGAGTGGACCACCCGGACATCATGGAGTTTATCTACAGCAAAAAAATTAACAACGAATTGAATAACTTCAATATCTCTGTTGCCGTAACAGACACTTTTATGGAAGCAGTGGAGCAGAAAGGCAATTATGATCTGATAGATCCCAGGGATAATAAAAAGGTTGGAGAACTGAATGCCGACGAAGTCTATCAGGCCCTGGTAAAACAGGCATGGGAAAATGGGGACCCCGGTATTATCTTCTTGGACAGGATTAACAGGGACAATCCGACTCCGGAATTGGGTGAAATCGAAAGCACGAATCCATGTGGTGAGCAACCGCTGCTTCCCCTCGAGGCATGTAATCTTGGATCCATTAACCTGGCCAAGTTTGTGATTGAAAATGATGAAGAACCTGCCATCGATTACGAAAGTTTAAAGGAGGTCGTATGGTGGACCGTCCGGTCTCTCGATGACACGATAGATATGTCCAAATACCCTCTTCCGGAAATTGACAAAATGGTGAAAGGAAATCGCAAAATTGGCCTGGGCGTTATGGGATTCGCAGATATGCTGTATCAACTGAAAGTGCCTTACAACTCAGAAAAGGCGCTTGAGATAGCCGAGAAGGTGATGGGATTCATCCAGGAAGAATCCTATGGGGCATCCAAATATCTGGCTGATGAAAGAGGTGTTTTTAAAAATTTCGACAAAAGCGTTTTTAAAAACCACGAAGGCTGTACTTATAGAAATGCCACCACAACCACAATAGCGCCTACCGGTACTTTGAGTATTATTGCAGGCTGTTCAAGCGGTATCGAGCCATTATTTGCTCTCAGCTTTGTCAGGCACGTCATGGACAATGATGAACTTCTGGAGGTGAACCCATACTTCGAAAGTGTGGCCAGGGAAAGGGGCTTCTATAGCCGGGAACTTATTGATACCATTGCCCGGAAAGGGACTATAAGGGACTTAGAGGAAATACCTGAGGATGTGAGAGAGGTATTTGTGACGGCCCACGATGTGTCTTCAGAATGGCACATTCGTATGCAGGCCGCCTTTCAGAAGTTTACAGACAATGCTGTTTCAAAAACGGTCAATCTCCCCAGGGATGCCACGGCCGAAGACGTGTTAAAGGTCTATAACCTGGCCAATGAATTGAGCTGTAAAGGCGTCACCATTTACAGGGATGGGAGCAGAGAGAATCAGGTACTTTCGATTGCGGCCCGGGACGAGAAACAAGAGGCATTCATGACGGCTGTCAAAGAGCGGCCCGAGACCCTTGAAGGCTTTACCACCAAGATGGCCACCGGTTATGGGAACCTGTATGTGACTGTGACCGAGTATGAAAACCGGCCATTTGAGGTTTTCGCGACCATTGGCAAGTCGGGAAGGTCCACGACCGCCAAGACAGAGGCTATTGGGCGCCTTGTTTCTCTCGCCCTCAGATCGGGAGTGAAAGTGGAAAAAATTGTTGGGCAGTTAAAGGGCATTGGTGGCGAGTATCCCGTGTTTCAAAAAGATGGACTGATTCTGTCCATCCCGGATGCCATAAGCCGTGTCCTTGAGAGAAGATATCTTGATGATGATTCTTATAAAAAACGTCGTAAATATGGAAACAGCCTTGCAGGAGAAACCTGTCCGGAGTGCGGGCAGACCATTAGTTTTGAAGAAGGATGCATGACCTGTCACTTCTGCGGCTATACTAAGTGTGGGTAAGTCATAAAGTTATCCCTCCAGACAGCACCCATAACAAAAAAACCCAGGTCCAATGGACCTGGGTTTGCTTTTTTCCCGAAAACGCGGTAAGCAGTAAGGAGTATACAGTAAGAACCGTCCAGAGTCCTAACTCTCCGCTGATTACTGTCTTTTCCTTACTATCTACTGAATTAATGGCTGGGGGACGAGGATTCGAACCTCGGTTAGCGGGGCCAGAACCCGCCGTATTACCCCTATACGATCCCCCATCAGGGCACAAATTTAACAATTTCCACAAAAAAGTCAAGAGAAAAACCGGATTTCACCGTAGAGACGTAAATTTCCAATATCATTCGACCACCTTCCAGCACCGGGCCACATGGTTTTCGCCGGCCGCATAGAAACTAATCTCATCTTTGCGGCAACGGTCTTCTACAATTGGGCATCTTCCCTGGAACTTACAGCCTGGTGGCGGATTGAAAGGGCTTGGGACATCCCCTGAAAGGGTTTGTCTTTCACGCCGGTCGTCCGGATCCGGGGTGGGAATGGATGAAAGTAATGCGCGGGTATAAGGATGCAGGGGATTATCGTAAAGGGCCTCTGCCGGCGCATATTCCATAATATGTCCCAGGTACATGACGGCAACTGTATCACTGATATAACCCACTACATTCAAGTCGTGGGAAATAAAGAGGTAACTCAGCCCTAATTGGTTTTGCAATTCCTTGAGAAGATTGATGATCTGGGCCTGAATCGAAACATCAAGGGCAGAAACAGGTTCATCACATACGATCAGTGAAGGCTCTACACTCAAGGCCCGGGCAATACCGATGCGTTGACGCTGACCGCCACTAAATTCATGGGGATAGCGATCGGCCCCTGATGAGGACATTCCCACCATCTCGAGAAGCTGATTGACACGTCTTTTGCGCTCAGCACGCCCCCTTATACCTAAGGTTCGAAGGCCCTCTTCAATGGTTTGACCTGCGGTCATCCTGGGGTTGAGGGAACCAAAAGGGTCCTGGAAGATGATCTGCATTTCTTTTCGCAAAGTTTTCATCTTATTCTGAGAAAGACCGTTGATATCCTGCTCCCGGTAAGTCACTTTTCCCCCATCCAGGTCCAGAAGATTTAGAAGTACCCGGCCTACAGTGGATTTACCGCACCCACTCTCGCCCACAAGCCCCAGGGTCTTTCCCCGCTTAATTTCAAAATCCACACCATCAACAGCCTTTATCCACCCGATGACCTGCTGAAAGAAGCCCCTTCGCACCGGGAAGTATTTTTTTATAGCCTGGACATTGAGTATGGTGTTGTTATCCATCTTAATTCGAACCTTCTTCACGTTCATAAAGTACCGGACAGCGGCTCAGGTGTCCATCCCTGTAGTCACACATTTCAGGAAACTGGCTCCGGCAAATCTCTGTGGCATATTCACACCTTGGATGAAAAGGGCAGCCACTCGGTTTGTAGGCAGGATCCGGTACGGCGCCAGGTATGCTGTGAAGTGTGCTTCCCCGTTTAGAAGGGCTGGGGAGTGATGCAAGAAGACCCTGGGTGTATGGATGACAGGGATTATGAAAAATATCACGGGTACTACCCTGCTCTACGATGATACCCGAATACATGACGTAGATGCGATCGGCAATATTGGAAACCACACCCAAATCATGGGTAATGTACAGGAGGGACATATTTCGCTTTTCCTGTAGCTCTTTAAACAGATCCAGTATCTGCACTTGAATAGTTACATCGAGGGCGGTAGTCGGTTCATCGGCAATAACCAGGTCAGGGTTGCAAGCCAGGGCCATGGCAATCATCACCCTTTGCCTTTGTCCTCCACTCAGTTGATGGGGGTAATCATTCAAACGATTTTCAGGAGACGGAATTCCCACATCTTTAAGGAGTTGGATGCACCGGGGAAGTATTTCCTTTTTTTCCAACTGCTCATGAACCACGATGGCCTCTTTTATCTGATCCCCTATGGTAAAAACCGGATTGAGAGAGGTCATGGGTTCCTGGAAGACCATGGCGATATGATTTCCACGGATCTTTTGCATATCTTCTTCGCTGAGGTCAAGGAGGTCTTGGCCGTTGAAAAGGATTTTACCGCCCATAACCTCCCCGGGGGGTTGTGGAATAATTCTGAGGATGGTCAGGGCTGATACGGTCTTTCCGCACCCTGACTCACCAACGAGACAAATGGTCTCCCCTTTGCGGACATCATAACTGATGCCATCCAGGGCGCGAGCGATCCTTTCGTTCCCGCTAAAATAGACTTTAAGGTCTTGGACGGATAGAAGGATATTGGTCATAAAAAGTGCCTATTTATCCCCGCACATAGTGCGGGGGAAGTGTCTAAAGTGAACTAAAGTGCCTAAAGTCACGACAATAATCTTACTGGTAAATTCCAGCTCGGATTTTATGCGTAAGCATTTTATAAAACCCTGACGGGTGAATTCCGGTTTGGAGTTTATGTGTAAACATTTTATTCATCATTTTCCACGGTGAAATCGACGATAGGATAAGCCTCCATTACATTCATCAGCCATTTATTTCCATTTAGCCTAAAATAGTTCCAGTAACTACTATATCGATATTTCTTTAGTGAATCTGTATTACCAACAACCCCATGCTTTATTGGGTTATTATGGATATAATTGAAGTGTTTCCAATAATCTCTCTCATCTCTGATACACCAATCCCAATAGTTCTTCCAGAGACGCCGTTCTCTCTTTTCCTCTAATGCATTCATCTCAAAAGTAAATCCGCGGTGGATTCTCCCAATAAAGTTGGATATGTTTCTGCCCTCTAAGGCCTTGAAAAGAATGTGATAATGATTTCTGAGAACGACCCATGCTCGAAGATCAATTTCACCTTCCCAGGCAAAGCTAAATATCTTAAGCAAAAGTTTATCCTTCTTTAAATCGGTATCTAATAAGAATTCCCTGTTGTGAATACGGGAAGTGATAAAATATATCTGCT
>JAUWMY010000340.1 GCA_030612945.1 Desulfobacteraceae bacterium | reverse complement strand
CTAGTTATACAAAGATGATGTGTACACAACGGTTTTGGTCATTGGTATTTTGATCATTTGGTATTGTTTCGGATTTCGGGTTTCGATATTCTTATTTAAAATTGACTATTGCTGACTATTTCCGTGGCCCCTTTTAGGGGCCTTCTTTATACCACCAGTTCTATTGGTGGTCGCTGATTTTGACTATCAATGTGATCTATCACCATTGTGCCGAAGAGCGGATGAATCGATATCAAATTTCTTGATCTTGTAATGGATGGCCCTGCGGCTTATTCCCAACAATTTGGCTGCGCTCTTCTGTACCCCACCCGCCTGTTTCAAAGCACGAATGATCGTGTTGCGCTCGCTTTCCTGCAAAGAAAAAGGTTCGCTTTCAGACAAAGCAGTACTGGGAAGATCCGGAAGTCCGGTAATACGGAGATCACTCGGGCGCAATACGTCGTCTTTACATAAGACTACTGCGACTTCCAAGGCATTCTTGAGTTCCCGGACGTTGCCTGGCCATGGATAATCACAGAGCCATTTGACTGTCTCTGGTAGAATCTTGACCATTGGAACTTTATGGCTTTTACAAAAGGCTTCCACAAAATTTTGTGATAAAAAAGGAATGTCCTCTTTTCTCTCCCTAAGTAGAGGAATTTTTAAAGTGAAAACGCGTAGCCTGTAATAGAGATCCTCCCGGAAACGACCTGCTTTTATATCTTTGAGTAAGTCCGTATTTGTGGCCGCAATTATACGACAATCGATTGCTGTTTCCCGGACCGCACCTATCCTCCTTATCTTCCGATTTTCCAGGAATCGGAGAAGGCGGGTTTGCATCTCAAGGGACACATTGCCGATTTCATCCAAAAAAAGTGTCCCACCGTCTGCTGTTTCGATCAGCCCCTTTTTGTCTCGAATTGCGTGTGTGAAGGAACCCTTAACGTGTCCGAAGAGCTCGCTTTCCAAAAGGCCTTCGGGTGTGGCGCTGCAATCCACAACAACGAGAGGCTGATATTGACGAGGTCCCATTTGATGAATCAGGCTGGCGGCGTGTTCCTTTCCCACACCGCTTTCACCGAGGATCAGCACATTGACATCACTTGCGGCAACCCTTTCAATAAGATCGTAAAGTTCTCTCATGACAGGGCTTTTAACCTTGTCTAAGTCCTGGATTCGATCAAACTCTTTATCGCTGGTGAGGTGTAAAGAAACGCCTTCAAGGATTTTGTGGATTTTTTTGAGCAGTTCACGACCGTCGAAAGGTTTGGCCAGGTAGTCTACAGCTCCCGCCTTTACTGCACGTACGGCATCGGGGATGGTCCCATAAGCAGTGAGAAAGATCAGAGGAAGTCCGGGCCTGAGTGATCGCACCTCTGTCAATAGCCCCATCCCTCCCATACCAGGCATCTTCATATCGGATATCAATAAATCCACATGTTGTGTTTTGATTATCTTGAGTGCTTCAGGAGCTCCAGCGGCCTTTAGGACTTGAAAGCCTCCGGATGAAAGCCTCGCTTCCAGCACCTCAAGGACGTGCCGGTCATCATCTACCACAAGGATGGACTGTTGGGAACCTGAGATTTTTACCTCTTCAGGACTATTCAAGGGGAAGACACCTCTTTCTTTTTTTCTTTGATCTTCTGGTCGATGGCCTCTAAAGACTTTATTTTGTCTCTCAGAGTCTGGATTTGTCTTTCCAGGACACCAACATAGTCTGCTTGATTCTTCAACATAGTCTGGATTTCATTTTCCATGACCTTCAGCCGATCATTAAGTTGCTGGATTTCCTTTTCTTTGGCCCGGAGGAGCTTTTCGAGCCCTAATTTTTCATCGGATATTACTGCAGGCCTTGTCTCGATCTTGTTTGGCTTGGGAAGAATTCTGGATTTGAGTAAGGGCCCCAGGATGCGAGGGTCCTCTTCTTCCAGGTCAGCAGGGGCATGCTTACTCCAGGCATCCCAGAGCATGAGAGCCTCTCTCACGTCTTCAGGATTTTCGGCCAAACTCAATTTCGCACAGGCCAGGCCGTAACGCGCCTTACGAGCGATTTTGTCATCCGAAGAATGTTGTAAAATTTCATAGCCTTCTAAAGCCTTTTTGAAGTCACCGTTTTGAATGGCCTGGTTTGCTATCCTCAATGCGATAAATTCAGGATCAAGGGGCTTTTTTTCATCAGCAGTCACGGGTGACTTAATTGCCGGGCTAAAACTCACGGCCTGAAGCAGGCAGGTAAGTATTCCCAGTCGCGCCAAAAAGGCAAAGTATCTTTTATAAATCCGTCTGGTTTTCATGATGCAACAAATCCTGTTTTCACCGAACTAAGGGCACGGAAAAACCAAATGTGCTGCCCTGTCCAATTTTGCTTTCTACCCACAATGATCCACCATGAGCTTCCACAATGTGCTTGGATATATAAAGGCCTAATCCAACACCGTCCATATGACCTCTTATTTTTCGGGCCTGATAGTATTTGTTAAAAATAAGGGATTGTTCCTCTTCCTGGATGCCTGGCCCTTTGTCTGAGATAGAGAACCTGAGGTCTGTGCCTGCTTCGTCCTCTTCTATGCGCACTTTAACTTTGCTTTTAGTGGGAGAAAATTTGAAGGCATTACCCAGGAGATTAATAAAGACCTGTTTTAGATGCTCCGGGTCTGCCATCATGTTGGGAATCCCGGGGGGGATTTCTGCCTCGATTTTGATTCTTTTTGCCTCCGCTGCAGGGGCCATGCCGTGGATACACTCGGAAACGAAGGCAGAAGTATCGATAGATAGAGGTCGTATTTTTATTTCACTGGATGCCAGGCGCGAAACCTGCATAAGATGATTCAACAAATTACCAATGCGTCCTATTTCAGAACTTGCAATCTCAAGAAATTTCCTTTGTCGGTCATTGACCGGCCCCATGACCTCTTCCGCAATCATATTCACTGATTCACCGATCGAAGTCAAGGGGGTTCTGATCTCGTGGCTTAGCATGGAGACAAAATCCGAGCGCATTTGTTCCTCTTCCTTTAAACGTACGGACATTTCATTGAAAGCCCCTGCCAGTTCGCCAAATTCGTCCTTAGAACGGATACGAATGGGCTCGCTAAATCTATCTTGCGAGATTGACCGGATACCCCTGAGGAGTTCCTTGAGGGGACGAAGGGTGGTATAGGCCAAAAAGATGATTCCAAGCAAACCCACAATGCTCGATACTCCTATCCCAATCAGGCCATTTCGGGCTGAGGTTTGACCCCGGCGATTCAGTTCTGTTGTTGCAAGATAAACCTCATACTCGTTTTCGGCTCGGGCTATGTAAATTTTCTCAATCCATTCGTTGATCACATTCACAGGAATCCACGGAATTTTGGAAGGTTGGGCCTTTTTCAGGTCTTTCAGCCTTGGAGAGATGTTTAGGTAACTTTCATAAAGATTTTTCCAATTATCCGAGATTGCCATACCCCTTGCTTCCATCTGCACGATTTTTTTTAATTGACCTTCGAAGTCTTTTCGTGCAGAATCAAAATAATTCAAATAGTCATCTTTGCCCAGTAAACGATATTTCTTCTCATTTTCTTCCATGCTGAGCAAGTTCTCGGTCATTTTTTTTGAGGCCGCAGATATCTCATTGTTTTTATTAACAATATTCGCTGATATCTTCACGATTTGCTGTAGGTCAATGTAAAAAACCAAAATAGTCCCGAAAAATATCAATACGATAATAAAAAACCACACAAATAATTTGTCAGTTATTCCATAGGTTAACTTCATCTTTTTCCTGCTTCCTGACGCTTATAGCACGTATTTGTAACTTCACTATAAACTATCAATCCCTAACCCTGATAAACCGTAAAAGTGCCTATTTATCCCGCTTGCAGCGGGGAAGTGAACTAAAGCCTGCCCTCCCCGTCCCGAGACCGGGCCGGGATCGGGAGGTGCGATACACTTGGAGTACTTGTTGGCCTTAAGAAAAACTCATAATTGGCCTTCTTTGACACTGGTCTTTCAAAACCAGGTC
>JAUWMY010000022.1 GCA_030612945.1 Desulfobacteraceae bacterium | reverse complement strand
GTTAAATTCCTCATTTGGTTCAGGGGATAATGTGAGTTTTAGCCGGGGCCTTATTGGTATTCAAAGCAGAATTGGAGAGATAGCTGCTTTGATTTCAAAATGCGACGAATTTATAGGTTATGACTCTGCATGTCAGCATATTGCGGCAGCTCTGGGAATTCCTTGTGTAACGATTTTCGCAGGTTCCAATAACATGCGTTTTGTCCGACGTTGGAGTGCATATGGACGAAAAAGCAGCAATATAGTACACGTGGACACCTTGACCGATCCCTCCTCAATTGAAGTGGAGGACATAATCACTCGCATCATGCATCTGAGAAGGGTCTACAATGTTTAACTGGACACCGTAAGAACTTTGGTAACATTTTAGCATTTTGGAAAAGATTTTGACAGGATAACAGGATAGACATGATATTAATCCAGTAAATCAATAATATCTTTATATGATATATGGAAGGCCTCAGGTTCCGCTTATCTCCGAGGCGTAAGGTAAAACTCACACCTGTGAGATTTGAATGGAATACAAAGATGGGCAAATATTTTTGACTATGTTTATCGTACTTATAAATATCTGACTCCGGAAGGTACAGCTTTAGCGCACCCCGTGGAAAAGGGCCTTAGGTTCTTACTCTAATTCCACCGTTTCCGGCATACCAATATTTCAACATTGTCTTACAGTTCATATAAGCGGAGCACATTGACTCTGAGCTTACTAGTGCATCGACTCATAAGTTCTGCTGTTGATTTTGGCAATTTGGGTTATTCATGTGCTGGTATTTCGCTGTGAGTTATTCAGATTATGAAAGCCTTAAATTGATCTAACGCCATGTGTGCTTTTGCTATCTGGCGCTCTTTAATGGAAGCACTGATAATGGTGTTGATATAATCCTTTTTGTCAGCAAACAAGTCATGAAGCTTTTTCCAGACCTTAGTATGGACTTTTTTGTGGTATGTTTTAGCGATGTTGGACATTAGGAGTAGTTGTTTTGTTAGAAATTGGATATCCATCTGTTTACTTTCGATGAGAAGCAGCTTATTGAACCGGGTAATGGCTTTTTCGTGTAACCCTTCTCCTGTATATGTCCATGTGAATGGGTGAGAAAAGTATGTATTCCAAGTTTCAATAAACTCTTCTATGGTTTCCTGTAAGAGCTGTACTGATTCAAATGATTGATGCTTCAGACATTTTTTGTTGAGTATGCCAAACCATATTTCAATCATATTCAGCCAGGAACCATGAAAAGGAGTGTAGTGGATTACAATCCGTTTGTTTTCCCTCTGAAGCCACTGGCGACGTTCACGACCGGTTCTGAGGGGATCATAGGTTACATTACTTAATTTTGCAACGGTCTTGCAAAACTCATCATTGAAATGGGTGTTTAAATTGTCCATGATGTAATGAAGTGGAGCATCTGAAGGCAACGTATTAACGTGTTCTTTGAAAACTCGGGATAGTGTTTGCGTATTGTGATTTGGGGTACATCTGCCGAAGACTTTGCCTGTTTTAGGATTTAGAAAGGCCATAAGATCAATGGTTCCATTGCGCCTATATTCAAATTCTTCGTACCTGGGTTTGTTGTATAATGCGGGCAATTCCGGAGCCAGCGTGGATTTGGCTTGAAGAGCCGTGCACTCATCAAAGTTAAACAGGTACTCTGGTGGGTGGAGACAAAGGTTAACAATATGTTCCATTTTCGGAAAGAATTCAGGGTCGGTAATAGCCAAAAAGTATTTATGCAAATGAGGTCGTAGGCCATGACTTTTCAAAATGCGTTGAATGGTTGAATGACTCATAGAACAACCGATGATTTTGCTATGTTCTTTCAGATAATTTTCCGCCCATCTCAATGACCAGCTGTTACACCCAGGCAGAGGAGAAACCTGGCAATAAAAGGCAATGGTCTTTAATCGTGTTTTCTCATTATAAACTGGAGGTCGTCCGCTTCTCTTTTGATCCCATAGCTCACCACCGTTTTTTGATCGCATTATCCATTTGCGAACGGTAGTGACATGTCGGCTCGTGAACCATGCAATGGTTCCTAAATTGACCTCACAGTGCGCAAGCGCCAACATTTTAGCTCGTTCCTGTATTTGTTCAATCCCGGTAAGTTGATGTTTAACCTTTGAAGCATGATTGTCGGGCACAAATTCATCTACAGTATCAATTATCATGGCTTTCAGTTTTTTTTAAATCTTCCACGAGAGCAGGAAGGGAGTTTAATATTTTGGGCAACCCCAATTTGTTCATGTGTAATCGTACAGAGCGATCAGGTAAAACCAAGTTACATCGCTTTTTGATATGTTGGGATACGGCGCGGCTTGAAGTCGGTTTGCCGGTTATGGCATTAGCAGCAACCTGCTGGATCAATTCGGCCTTAATCTCCGGAGTGAATCGGTAATCCTGAATTTGGCCCTTTCGTTTATCAATCAACCAATAAACGTCTCCTTCATGCATTTTGACATTTAGGTCTCTGGTATGTCTTACAGAGAACCCAAGGACCTCAGAAACCTCTTTAGCGGTAAGCAGGCCGTTGTTAACAAAAGTGAGGAGAATTACTTTACACTGCAATAGATTTTTTCGGGGGATTATAATCGCCTGATTGTTACCGCCTAATTGAATGATAACGTTTTGCTCGGTCACGGCCAAAGATACCTTGACCGGAGCCTCGATTTTCACTACTTTTTTATATACTGATTTTCTTCTATCTTCAAATGCCAAAAGACCGTACTGATCTGTCCGAGTGAGAAAGGACAGAAAGGTTCCCATAGGTATTTGTAAATATTGGGCGATATCCTCCCGCTTTGCACCTAACAAAAACAGTGTGAAGCCGATAATCCGGGTGACGATTTTGACTCCAAGACTTTCATAAGCCTTCTCGATCCGCTTATTAGAATGGATTTTTGAGAAGCTTAGGTCAATTGGGCAATTTGACATATGCAATCCCTCCTTTATATTTCATACGTTTTGGAGGGATAATAGGCCTAACCAATTTTCTTTGTCAAGGAAATAATGGCCTTTCTGGCTACTTTTGTCCATTATTTCGTATGATTTAGTCAGAATAAAGGGAAATTCTATCTTGCCAATATTTGATGTAATATTTTCGATACGGTGAACTAGTGCCCCGTCTTAAAAATTTAGTGCCTTAAAATGGCAACCTGAAATATTCAAATAAATTCATACGGTTCACCCATCTGAGGGTGACGGGAAAACCCGAAATTCGAATATCGAAACTCGAAACAAATACAAATGACAAAAAATATCAATGACCAAAACGAGAAACGGTCCTATTATGAGGTTTTTGTTTATTCTTTTGAAAATTCGCATTTCGATATTGTTTCGTATTTCGTATTTCGATATTCGTATTTTTTTAGGTTGTTCCTGTGATTTGATGACATGATAAATTGCCAAAATCAGGGACAAAACTTATGAGACACGGTACTAGTCAGAATGCCTTTCATACTATCAACAGCTTTCTTCATTTATTTTATTCAAGATATATGCCATGTATTGCAGAAAAAACTTTCCTGTTAAAAAGCACCTAATAATTTGATTTTACTTGATATTTTTGTAATATATCCTGGGGTAAAAATGAAAGGTGTAAACAGCGAGGTGACAGGGGGTGGTTATTCAAGTATACAATGCGCTTGCTACGAGGAATTCGGCTTCGATTCCTTTGTCTCGTCCAGATCATTTCGGGCGACTATTTGAAGGCCGCCAATCTTGCTCTCCACGTATGGCCCCTCGATTTGGATACTTTCCCGGCTGAGCATCCAGATTTCCGGAATGATTTCTGCAACAATCTGGCCCCGGGCAAATACCCTCACCACAGAACTTGTGGAGACCACCACCGCAACCGCCCTGGTTGAAAGTGTTATGGCTGCCGCGGCAACATGGCGTGAACCCAATCCCAATGGCAAACTGATACCGGCGGAATCACCGTTGAGGTGACGTGCGGCCGAGAGAATGGTGCCATCGGCCGAAATAACAAAAGCGCCATCCAGTTGAGCCAGTTCCTTGGTGGTCTCTCGCATGTTGAAATCAAAGATTTTTTTGACCTCTGGTGGGTGCCCTTGCAGCGGATCCAAGATTAAAGGCCGGGATTCCCTAAGCACCGCTTCTTCATCACCAAGAACAAAGATAGTTCCAATTTTCCGACCCTCGCGCCCTTCCCGGGCGATTTCCACTGCCAATTGGATTGTCTGTTCCAACACCTTAGGCCGACAACCTGTGGTCATCTTACAGATAGCTTCAAACATGTTTTGACTCCCTTTGGTATGCTAATCTTGATCTTCCTCCAGAGGCACGCATAGCACCGGTCGTTTCATAAACCTCAGGACCCTCTCAGCGGTACTTCCGAAGAATATAGTTTCCATGTCCCCCGTGTTTCCCCTGTTTCCCATGACGACCATGTCAGCACCACTTTCCACCGCCCGCTTGTTGATCTCAATGAAGGGCGTCCCTTCGCAAATCAACTCCTCTGTACTATGTCCACCGAGCCCTTCCTCGAGGAGTAAATCTTTAAGCTTGGCCTTGGCGCGAAGATATAGGGTTTTCTTAATATGTCCCTCTGTTCCCAAGCGATTGTGAATGCACCTCACTATAAAATCGTGATCAATTACATGAAGGACCAGTATACGGCCAGGTTTTTGTCCTAAAATCGTCCTTGCCCTCCTCAAGGCAATCACAGAACAGGGGGAGAAATCTACTGCCACAAGAACTGTAATGCCTATTGGATCAGTCTGCTTCTTTTCTGGTCTCTTGTTCTCCATAATAGAGTGCTCCTTTCTTATGCAAATGACTTCCCGTCCACAGCCACGTCATGCTTTATTAAAGGCAAAAAGTATTACGGATCGCTTTAACCAGGTATATATTTGTGCTTCATGAGATAGCTTATTATCAACTGAACACATTCTTCCTCGGACATCTCGTCGGTGCGAAGATGAATTTCCGGGTTCTCAGGAGCTTCATAAGGTGCGCTAATGCCGGTGAATTCTTTAATGATGCCTTGACGTGCCTTCTTGTATGCGCCCTTTGGATCGCGTTGTTCGCATATCTCCACCGGACAGTCAATGAAAACCTCAATAAAGGTGCTATCATTATTAAGTTCTCTGGCGGCTTGGCGATCTATCCTATAGGGGGAAATGAACGCAACCAGGTTGATGATTCCGCAGTCACGTAAGAGCCCTGCTACCTCGCCGATTCTGCGTATATTCTCTGTGCGGTCTTCGGGCGAGAAGCCCAAATTCTTGTTCAGTCCGTGTCGAACATTGTCGCCATCGAGGATATATGTATGGTAACCCCGTTCATACAGGCCCTGCTCAGTAGCGACAGCCAAGGTGGATTTGCCAGACGCCGAAAGGCCAGTAAACCAGACAGTGAAACCACGATGGCCGTTTAAGCGTTCCCGATCAGAGAGGGTAATTGCCCCCTGGTGCCAAAAAATGTTGGTAGCTTTTTGCTCAATCATAATCAACTCCTTGATGTTATCCTGTGAAATATTTTTCCTATTGCGAACTATTCTACCGAAGAATTTTCCAGTACTCCTTTTGGATCTCTATCACTTTTCTAACTGCAGACAATTTTCTGGCGGAGTTCCCTGTAACCTTCTCTATTTGCTTTCTGTTTAGAGTGGGGACATCGCACAGTTCCTGCATGACTCGAAGACCACATTCCCTGATCCCCTTGAGACTATATCCTCCTTCCATTATGAAGGCAATGCGGCCATCGCAGACTTTTTGCGCGATATCCAACAAAAAGAAGGTTATAAGGGCATAGCCTTCCGGCGTTACCGTCATTCCTCCCAGTGGGTCATGCATGTAGAGATCGAATCCGCAGGATACAAGGATCATATCCGGATGATATGCCTGGGCCAGGGGATTCAACATATAATGGATAATTCCTGCAAAGTCACGGGCCCCATGCCCCTTCCCGAGAGGGATATTGATTGTGAACCCCTCCCCTCTTCCTCGACCCACCTCACCAAAATTGCCGGTCCCCGGGTAACAGGGAAATTGATGCAGGGAAACATACAGGACATCATCCGTATTGTAAAAGGCGGACTGAATACCATTACCGTGATGCACATCAAAATCCACAATCATGATCTTACTGACCGAGTAGTGTTCCTTCAGGTATCTGGCTCCCAGGGCCACGTTATTAAAGAGGCAAAAACCCATGGCCTTATCAGGCTCCGCGTGATGCCCGGGTGGCCTGATGCAGGCAAAGCCCCGGTTCGCCTTCCCGGTCCAGATCTCATCAAGAAGACCAAAGACCGCTCCTACACCAAGCCGGGCCACATCATATGATTTTTCAGTAGCCTGGGTATCCATGTCAAAAGAGGAAAGTGGTTTTCCCGCGGTTTTTGCTATACGTTCAATATGATCAGCCGTGTGCACCAGAGCAAGTTCCTCTTTGGTGGCGAGCCTCGGTACCAATTCAGCCCACTTCCCATTGAGGGATGGATCTTCAAGCACGGATTGGACCGCCTTGACCCGCCTGGCATTCTCCAAATGAGGCACCTGTTCTAAATGTTGTTTAAACCGTTCGTCATTAATAACAAGTACAGGCTGCATCATGCCTCTCAAAATACCTTCGACCTAAATAGAAATAGCAACTTCTTAGTGCCAGTTAATATGTAAGTTCTCAATAATTCGGGTGGAGTTTATCCGTGAGGATTTTATAAAAGGCTTACGCCTAAACTCCGAAAGTGAATACAGCCATTGTCGTTCGCTCAAGGCATTAATCCGGTTGTGAACGCCAGAACTTATTGAGGAGTTATGTTAATATGTGTTATCCACTTGGAATAATAGAATATTGGGGATAAGTACGGTCCTCCAATGATTGATTGTTCCAAATTCCCCTGCGCCTATCATTCCAGTTTTTTGCACTTCAATTTCTCCAACTACACCGGTCTGAGCAAAACAAACTAAGGTGGGACCTTTGCATTCCCGGAACCTTGCTCAGATGCAAACCGGATAAGTTCCTCTGATTCCGGGATCTTTTTTTTGTATTTACTCAACATACTTATTGTTACTTTAGCAAACTCCAGATGTGCCTCTGATTTTAGACACTCTTTTATTGAAGCGATCACAACACTCCTTGCTGACTGTTCCTTTTCGTTCTTTGCCTTTTTACGCAAGAGTTTTGTCTGCTTTCCAATGATTGTTCCAATCTCCTCAATAATGCTCTTTCTGAGATCCCTGCAATTATTTGCCATAATAAGAATAGCCTTCAGAAGGTATCCTTTAGGGGCCTTCAATACGTACCCGGAAAGGCCTCTGGATTCAAAACCAACCGCCTCGTAAAACCACCTGGCCCCGATCTCTGAATCAAGAGAAATTTCATTAACGTTCCCAGGCCCTGTTTTCCAGAGCATCCAGACCCCGGCCACCAAAAAGGCCCCCACACCTCTGTGGACCTGAAAGGCCGGTTCTGCTGGATCACCGGTCTTGCCGCGCAGAGTGGCGATGTATTTAATTTCCAGACCCTTATAAAACGTCCTCTCTTTTAAGGTAAGATAGACCAGCCCAAGAATTTTTCCGTCCATTAGGCACACAAACAGATTTTTTTCCATCCCCCTGGCCAGGCAGTTTAAAAGGAATCGCACATGAAAAAACTCAAGGTTCATGTCTGCCACCTGCATCAGGCTGTCCATGCAAAAAGGAAAGCACATAAAATGTGCGGGGGTGTCGTCATCAACCACGCCTCGATACGATACAGAGGGGTCTTTCTCTTCCGGGTCTATCTCAAGAGTCAGGCTGTTTTTTTTTATTTTTTTTAGAAATGAAATCAGACCTGTTTCCGTCTCAATGCTTTCCATGCCGGTGTGGCCATAATCTGTAGGACGGGTATTGGTTTCGAGGGTTTCAGAGCGTTTTCTCAAGCGCGTTAGGGCATAATCGATCTCATGTGTGACCATCAGCCTTAGGCCTGCCTTTTGAATCTCCATGGCAGCCTGCATATAATTAGGGGGATGATCTTTATTTTGCAGCTCCTGTTTTTTGGTCATCTCCCCATATTTTATCAAAAGGCCCTGTTCGATAGGCACTGTTCCTTCGTTAAAATAGAGGAATTTGTTTACCTGGACCTTCTGCTTGTCAAAAAGGAAATAGAGCCCGTCTCCCTCCGCGGGCACATCTATTTGGCCCATACCGAGCATCTCATTCAATGAGTACCCTATCTCGGGAGCCCGTTCTGATATGGCATCAATGGCCTGCTTTATGTTCTCTCTTTTGAGCATAAAGAATTGATTGTTGACTATTGACTATTGTCGGAAAGTTAACCCTAAAGTTGCAGTGCTGCACCGTTAGGGTTTAAACTGAAAAGGGAGTTGGATAATGAAGAAAGCCCCCTTTCCTGCTTCACTCTTGACAGATATACTGCCACCCAGTTTCTGTGTAATGTTAAGGCAGATAGAAAGTCCCAATCCTGTTCCTTCCGGCTTAGTGGTGAAGAGAGGGTCAAAGACCTGGTCTATGTTTTCCTCCGGGATACCAGGGCCATTATCAGCTACTGTTACTATGACGCCATTTTTTTCAGCCCTGGTTTTGAGCCTGATTTCACCGTCCTTTTCAACAGCGGATACGGCATTTAGAACTATATTTTGAAAGACCTGCCGCAGTTTGGAGTTATCACTGCGGATGATAGGAAGGTGATCCTGGTAGTCCCGTTTTACCTTTATGTTCTTAAAATCAAGTTCACTGCCTAAGAATTCGAGGAGATCATCCAATATTTCATTGATGTTTACTTCCGTGATTACCGGATGGCCGGGCCTGATAAATCTGAGAAATTTGTCAATGGATTTCCGGCTGCGCAACACCTCCGATTTGATCTGATCCAGGCTCTTTTCGATTTCATCCGAGCTGCCCTCCAGGGACAGGTCCTGGATCCAGGTGGTGGCCACATCTATATTGGCCAGGTTATCCTTTATTTCCCTGAAAAAACCATATGACAGCTCCATTGATGACGCCATATAACTGGTGCGTCGAAGCTGCTGATTCAGAAACCGGATATTTCGACGCTTGGTCTCCAGGCTCGAAACCAGTTGGTTGGTGATCAAAAGGACAGTCAAAAAAATCAGGATGGCCCCCAATATAAAGACAAAAATGCCCGTATTACGGACACGATGTAGCGCGTCAAAGATTTCATCCTGATCAATTTTTGCCACACACAGCCATGGCACGTTTCTAAGCCAGGCGGTCGCATGGATTTGGCCCTCTCTCTCCTCCAATTTGACACCTTCAAAGGGTTCCAGACCTGTAAACTCCGATTGTCCCATCAGTTGCCCCCCCATGCGGGGATTGGTCTGAAAAACCCCATTCCTATTAATTAGAAACGCATCCCCGCTTCTTTTTCCTGGGGATTGTGAGGTAATGCCGTCGAAATACACGGTATCCACAGTGGCTCGTATGATCCAGGCCCCCTCATTCCCTGTCTGTTTGACGGCAATAATAAAATGAGGAACCCTCCGAAACCCCGAGAACACATCACTGATATAGACATCCCTCTCCATAACGGCCTTGAACCACGGGGCATCCTTGTAGTTTTTGGAAATCAAGTCGTAAGGACCCACATAGGCCAAGTGTCTTCCTTGATCGTCAATGATGCCCAGATCCGTAAAGCATGACCGGCCCTCTGCTGACCGCAGAGACAGAAAAACGCCCTCCAGGACGTCTGGCGTGATCAGGGAATCCAGACCCAGGTTTGCAGACACCACCTTGAGGTCCATAGTACGTTCCGCCAGGAACTGATCGATGGCGTCCTTGTGGTTAATCACTTGCATACGGAGGGTCGTCAGGGTTTTCTCCTTCAGGGCAGATGTGGCATAGTAGTACATTCCCCCGCCGATTAAGATCAGGGGGATAAAAGAGGCCGCAGTAAGCGCCACAACGACCCTGTTCCAGACACCACGGAAATAGGGATAGTCCTTTTCCTTAGTTTTGCTGAAGCTTGCAGGAACATCTGACATGACTTTAGTAAACCTCCTGTTACTCTATTTCATGCTCCACATATTGAAAAACGTCCTGTAATTTGATGATGCCTATGGCCTTTCCTGCCTTGAGAACAGGCATGCACCGAACCTTGTTCATGATCATTTGATTGGCCGCATCCGTGAGGTGCCCATTGAGCTGGATCGTTATCGGGTCATGCCGCATGATCCGTTTTGCGGCCTTTTCAGGGAGCCAATGAGGGTTTTCCAACAACGTAGACCACGTAAGGGAACCCTCGGGATGGATCTTTTGGGCCTCATTTAGCAGGTCTCGCTTGGTGACAACGCCTTGAAGCCGGTCCTCATTGTCTAAGATATACACCTCTTCCACTGCCGCTTCTCCGGATTCCCGTCCCAGCATCTCCAGTGCTTTGACAAGTGGCTCGTCAGGTAGCAGCTTCTTCAAGGAATGTAATGTGATCTCTCTGACCGTTTTTCGGGGCCACAGGACCGGATGACGCTTGATGCTCTCTGCCTCTTGGGCCTCCTTGATCTTTTCCGTAAGGTCCGCAATGTCGCAGGGCTTCATCAGGTAGTCGTAGGCGCCTTTGCGCATAGCCCGGGTCCCGGAAGAGAGCGTGGCATGGCCGGTGAGCATGATCACCTCGGTATCCGGGGACCATTTCTTGATTTCCTTTAGTGTGGCTATCCCGTCCATGCCGGGCATTTTGACATCGAGCACAACCACATCAAACCCGCCCCCATATTTGATGGCATCCACGGCCTCATATCCGCTAAAAGCCGTGGACACGTCAAATCCCCTGACCTTCAGTATCCTGGCCATATTAATAACAAACTGCTCTTCGTCATCTACCAGCAGTACACGGGTTTTTTCGCTCAAAACAAACTTCTCCTTAATGGGCAACGAGTTATTTAAGAAATTTATACCATGAAAACCGAATAGATTCAAATTCACTCAGGACAGGTAAAAAATAATAGCACAAAAAAGCAGGGAAATGGCACATAATGTATGGCTAAAGATGCCCTTTTTGACAGGATGGAAGTGTGCCTCGGGGCGCTTGTGGCCGTGAGTACACACATATTGAGGAATGACCGTGCCGGTCTTTTTATGTACAACTTTGTTTCTCGTTACCGGGGCGCCACAAACGGTGCCTTCATGGTTCAACGTTTTTATACAGGTCAACCGCAATCCCATCAGGAGGCTTGCCCAGTTATATATCCAGTTCCATGTGACGGTAATAATCATAAAGGAAAGAAAAAATACCAGCATGTGGGTCTTCGAGACACCTATGCCCGCAAGTTTTGCACCCAATTGTGCAGAGTTTAACGGACCCTCCACGGTCCCAAAAAGCCCCAAATAATACAGGGGAAAGCAAATACCCATCACGATCATGGAGAGACCGAAACGAGTCAATCGCTGCCGGAGGAAGTCTTGAGTGCTTCTCGGTTTTCCAGAAGCAACAGGGCTATATGATTCTGGTGTCTTCATAGTATCGAATCAGCGACCTCCAGTAGAACTGATGGTATGAGGAAGGCCCCTAAAAGGGGCCACTGAAATAGTCAGCGATAGTGAATTTAAAATACGAATATCGAAATTCGAAATTCGAAACAATACCAAATGACCAAAATCCCAATAACCAAAACCCTTGTGTTCACATCGCCTATGTATAACTGGCTTCTTCGTACTCGTTTTGAACATTAGAAAATTTGAATTTCGAATTTGTTTCGTATTTCGTGTTTCGGATTTCGGATTTCGGATTTAATATAACTCAAAAAGCGCCTGAAAAGGTAGAACCTTTTCATTTCTCACCGGTAGAACCGGTGGATTAATTAGGGCTTTGCTCTAACCCAATTTTGCTATCACGTCCGGGATAATTTTCCAAAAACAGAGGGCCGCCACAACACAGCAATAGGCCGGGACTACGATTTTCCACAGTTTTTCAGGAAAGACCCGTATCATATACGGCGCTGCCACCGCAGAAAAGATGGTTGCGATCATCAAAGAGGGAAGCAGGACATAATCAATGGTTATACCTGACGTCAACAGGGCCATCCAGACGATGATGGCAAAGGTGCTGACCGTTCCCTCTGATATGGCCGTCACAGCCAGCATGCTCTTAACCGGAACGCCTGAGATAAGGCCCCCAATGGTCACGACAGGCCCGTATCCACCGCCCCGGGCGCCTTTATTAAACCCGGCCAGCGCAGCGAACACAAACATCCGGTTGGGTTTATAGGGCCGCTCTTTCCTACCCTGATAGAGCGAGATGACCCCCATCATTAGTAACAGGACAGCCACGTAGAGCTTGATCCATATCTTTGCCACATGGAGATAGGCATAAACGGCGGTTATGGAAAAGGTCACGGCCAGACAACCGACTATGGCAATGATCAACCACAGCCTGATGGTCTCTGACATGGGCTTGAGCTTCCATTCCACATTTTCAAATTCCCTGTGCAGAAAGGCGCCCACAAGCCCTGCAACACCCTGCTGGATCATTACGGCGGGGACGATCTGTTTGGGATCAAACCCCACAACAAGCAATAGTGGCGTTAGTGCAGTCCCGAATCCCATGCCTGCTGAGGCGTCCATGAATTCAAAAAACATGGCAATAGCCACGACATACCAGATTATGCCCCAGTCGTTAGTGCCTACCCAGCCGTGCGACTTGACCACTTCGGAGGGGATCCGCTGTGTGGCCTCAAACGGATTTCCGGCCAGCCAGCATCCCAACAAAAAAACAAGGAACAATGCCACAATTCCCCAAAGAGCCCCTTTTATTTGCCTCCACTCAGGAACGAACCTTTCGTATATAGTCTTTTTTTCGGCCTCAAGGTCTCTGGCAATCTCCCAACCCATACTTTTTTCTTTATCTTCCATCCTATTACCCCCTATCTTCAAACTCATTAAATAAGCTTTCTATATAACTAACTATACTCAAGCCTTATCCCTGTACTGTTCCGATGTTCAGGGCATATTGGAGAATTACATAAGCCAGGTACACACCCAAAAGCCAGGCCCCCTGCCATCTCCTGAACTGCCCATCTCTGGCCATGAAAATGAAGATCCGGAAGGAGTAAAGGATGATGAGCATGGTGGGAAAGTGAAAAACAAAGAAGTTGGATGGAATCGCCAGGGGACTTGCTACAGCAGCAGCACCGATGACAAACAGGCAGTTTAAGACATCCGCTCCCACCACATTACCCACCATGATTTCGGGATGCCCCTTCTTGACAGAGGAAATGGCCGTCATGAGTTCAGGAAGCGAAGTGCCAAAGGCCACCATAGTGCAGGCGATGATATCGTCCGGAACACCCAGTCTGCATGCGATCTCCGATGCGCTGGGGACCAGAATCCGGGCTCCGAGCACCACCAAAAACAGGCCTCCAAACAGCATGAACCAGCTCTTGCCCAGTCCAAATATTTCCGAATCATCCTCTTCTTCCCCTTCCATGGCCATGCTGCCTCCCTGTCTGGCCCAGACATAGGTCATGTACATATAGCCAACTAACAAAGCCAGGAGGAAAAAACCAATCCATCGATTCAAGATCGGTTCCACGGGATTGATGCCCAGGGCAATAACCGAAATGATGACAAGAAGCGTGGCCGACCCAACCTGAACCCAACCGGTTCGATTGAGAATGAAGCGGTTTGCAGGCACGGCAGTGAGCAGGCACGTTAAGCCGAAGATCAGGCCGGTGTCGGCAATGATAGAACCTACGCCGTTGCCCAGGGCCAGGCCCGGATTTCCCATCCATGCGGCCATGACCGAGACAACCGCTTCGGGCGTGGTGGTTCCCAGAGAAATAATGGTCGCTCCGATGACGATTCTCGGTAGCCCCGTCCTGCGTGCCAGTTGAACAACACCGTCTATCATCCAGTCGGCCCCCTTGGACAGGAGCGCGATACATACAATTATTA
>JAUWMY010000336.1 GCA_030612945.1 Desulfobacteraceae bacterium | reverse complement strand
AGGAAGTCAAGCGGCTTTTGGCAACAAAATCCACCGCCGCCAGGGTGTCTTCCGAAAAGGTGCCTGCGGTGGGGTGTTTAAGGGGTGAACTGCTGCCGTGATTGCGGGCATCGAAGGCAAGCAGGTTGTACCCCATCGGATACAATTTTTGGATATAGAGCATCATCCGGGCCAGGTTGCGCCCCCAGCCGTGGACCAGGATCAGCGTCGGTGCGTCAGGCGAGGCTGGAATCCACCAGCCATACAGATATGCGTCCCCTGATGCGGGAATGCGAACCTCGTCGAAGGGGATCTGATATTTTTCAGGTGTGCTATATGTCTTTTCTTTTCATACCGGTACATGCGCCCGATTAGTTGATCGAGGGAAAACACCAGGATAATGACAACAATAGAAACTGAAAGGAATATCATCATTTGTTCTTCTTGGCACTCATCGTCTCATTCCTCTCACACGCCTCCCTTCCATCCATCCTGCTCCATTGCCAAAAACTTCTGCAGTTCCGCTGGCTCCATGACCGTTGTCTGCACCTCGACCTCGGCTCCCAGGTTTTCCAAAGGCAGTCGCACACTGTCTATCAATTGAGCCCCTATGGGAATGTTTGGAAAAGGAAAAGCAAATGTCAGCGTAATTTTTTGTGCTGCAATTGTCACGTCCTTCACTATCCCCAGATCAACCAGCGAGTGGTCTATGGCTGGATGTTTCACCTGCCCAATAGCCTGACGGATATCCATCTCCGATAAAGTAGAAGTCATGATTTTCTCCTTTCTTTTTTAAATATGGTTAAAGAAGCGCTTGATCCGCTCACTGAAAAAGAGCAACAGATTGTCCGGGTGTTCAGCCTGATAGACCTGCAAAGGCACATGACGCAATATCCCTGTTACGGAAAGGTACGTAAACTCAAAGACCTGATAAGTATGGGCAGGGTTGGTGCCTATAGGTCTTTTGGTCTTGGCCATGAGGACACTAAAGAAATGGCTGATATCTATTATGTAGATACCAAAGAGATAGAAAGGGTTTCAAATCAATTTACATTTTGCTTCCAAGCAGTTGTTTGGTCAACATGATCATAAATTTCGCATTGCCCACCTTTTTCTTTAAGATATTCAGATATAATTGAGAACTATATTTTGGAGGCACTCGCAACTTCTCTTTTCGTTCAAGGACAATGGCATCCTCAGGGCATGTGGGAACACAAATTCCACAGCCGATACAACGCGTATAATCGACCACGCTTTTTTTATCAACAATCTTTACTGCATCCATTTGACATCTTTGTTCACAGCGACCACACCCGATGCAGAGATCATCCTGCACAATCGCATGGTAATTTGTCGCAAAATACTGAACTGGAGAATCGAGGGGTTTTGCTGAAGTCAAAATCTCACAACAACACCCACAGCAGAGACAAATCGCAAATATATTTTGTGTATTAGAAGGTTGAACAACCAAGCCATCCTTTTCTGCTTTTCGAAGGATGTCTTTACACTCTTCTTTGTCAATCATACGCCCCCATCCTTTTTGCGCATAATTTCTTGCAGCACTACCAAAGATCAAACAAATCTCCCGCATTTTAGTAACTTTACATGGATGACCAAGTAAGTCTTCTCCTTGCTTACAAATGCAGTTAGCGACGGCCATAGGTTTTTGATATTGATCGATAATCGCCCGAATATCATCATAGGTACTAATGGGAAGATCTGGTGCGATGCTCCCTTCAGTAGGAATCGTTCGTAATTGAGGAATTTTGGTTTGTAAAATTTCATCCCGGAAGGCTTCATCCAAATATTGCTTAAAGAGCAGATAAAACTCCTTTGTCATCTTATTTACTTGGAATTCGAAAATGCCGATTGCCAGAAAAGCGACGGCATAATACTTGACTCCGAGGCGATTTACATGACTGGTGACTACCCCTCGATCACCCATAGAACCGAGTTTTGATTCTAAATTTTCTACTTTAACCTTATGCTTTTGAAGACGTTTGGAGATAACATCGAGGGTTTCAGGTAATAATTTTAGATGAATGGTAATTTCTGCTTCCTGGGGAGAAAAAAGCGATTTTAAAAGTTCAACTTCAACACCAGAATCCGTCGGAGGAAATCCGATAGGAAGTTTATCTAATCGTTTTTGTAGTTTTCTGTAAATATCATGGTTTTCAGACATTGCTTATCTTTCTGATGGCAGAACTAATAAAATCAGGTGGTAAGAACTTGCTTTTCGGGAAAGAAGTATAGAAAAAATTGGCCTTTTGTGTCAAACCAAATTCAACCCATGATGTTGTGGGGGCAACTCACTGGATAGAATTGAAGGCTGAAAGTTTCAATCGCGCTCATGCCTCTGACGGTCACTTATTCAGAGGTCGGTACAAATCCATTCTGGTCGATGCCGATAGCTATCTTATAGAACTGGTCAGATATATTCATAGGAATCCATAGGCGCAAATGGCCTTCGGTCATGGTTAGTGCGGGTTTTGCAGCCCGGGTGAAGAAGAAGTCCTTTTCAAAGAAGCATCATGAGGGGGTACCGGAGTCAAAGTTGCTTGCTTCGGATGTATCGGTGGTGCGGGATATGGTCTGCAGGTCATATGGTGTAAAGGAGGAAGAGCTTCTGGCATGGAGGAGGGGGAGGCCTAACGAAACGCGCAATGTAGCGATCTGTTTGCTGAGGCAACTAAGGGGTTCTAAGTTGAAGGAAATTGGACGGAATTTGGTATAAGCAGCTACAGTACTGTTAATTCTGATACTTTCTGCCCGCATAAGGGCAAACCATATTACGTGTTTTGCCAATCCTTGTTGCATGTTCCCATTAAAGCACAATGCCCACGCACCATAATGTGGTGAAGCGCACCCGATCAGTTCATCGTTATCTCAGAGAAAAGACCCCGGATTTCAGAAACCGCACGACTTCAGTCAGAACACGGCAGCCCTTCATGAGCAACCTTCGTGTTTTCTCAGCCCCCCTCAAGGGGCGGAAAAAATACCAGTTTATCACCAGGCCGAAGGATATGATTCACGATGCAATGACGGCCGTTTATCATGGTGATCACTTCGGAATCCGAAGGCACCTGAAGTTTTTCCAGAACGGATGCCACCGTGGCGTTATCAGGGACTGTCAGCGTCCCCCCGGCTAACAAGTGAGCAGTAAACTGTTTTAATGATGCATACCCCTTAACGCTGATGATCATCCTTTTTCGCCTTCTCTTATCCTTTCGCTATGCGTAATGAATCGTGTATATCATATTTAAATTGTAAGGAAAATGAATATTTGCTATGTTTAGAGAAAATGGATGAGGGAGAAAAATAATGGGTTATATGGGTAGAATTCTGCGGGTTGATCTGGGCAACGGCGCGATTGGGTATGAGGCTTTGAACCAGACATGGGCGCGGGATTTTATCGGTGGCAGAGGCCTGGGCATGCGATACCTGTTTGACGAGGTTGATCCAAAGTGCGATCCCATGGGGCCTGCGAATAAATTGATTATGATGACGGGACCGCTCACCGGGACTTCAGCCCCCACCGGCGCCCGCTATATGGTCATGACCAAATCTCCCCTGACAGGGGCCGTCACCTGCTCCAATTCAGGGGGGCATTTCCCCGCCATGCTGAAGAGAACCGGCATTGACGGGATTATTTTCGAGGGACGTTCACCGAAACCGGTCTACCTCCATGTCACTGAAGAAGGCGCTCAACTGAAGAGCGCTGAACACATCTGGGGAAAGGACACTCATCAGACCACCGACCTTTTGAAGGGCGAAACAGATGAAACGGCAAAGGTGGCGTGCATCGGGCCTGCCGGTGAAAACGGCGTACTCTTTGCCGCTATCATGAACGACAAGGACCGGGCCGCGGGCAGATCTGGTGTGGGTGCCGTCATGGGGTCAAAGGGTCTGAAGGCCGTGGTGGCAGAGGGGCCCCGCAAGGTGCCGCTCCATGATGAAGCCGGTGTCAGGCAGCCCGGAAAGGAGATGCTGGCCCGTGTCAAGGATTCCCTCAAGGACCCGCCGCCGCCGCTTCGT
>JAUWMY010000290.1 GCA_030612945.1 Desulfobacteraceae bacterium | reverse complement strand
CATGCTGCCTTTTAACCCTTTCCGGCCCACCCTGTTGCAATGCTTTATTTTTCTTTTCGTTTAATCCTTCCAGTAATTTTTCAAAAGCCATATTTCACTCCCATAGGCACTTGTTGATTAGTGATAAAATAGTGAGGGTATCAACTGTATCCTAAAAGCGCAGCGAATATATGCACAAAGCAAATCAGCACTCAACAGCAGTTTGATCTTTAGCTCATAGAAAACAGTTAGACCGATATCATGACCTGGTGTGCGAATGACCTTAAAGCAATACTTCTCTAAATTTAAATAATTACCATCTCTAATTGGCAATAACTCTTCTGTATTGAAGAAAATGGAAATCCGTTTTTATATCAGTTATCGTATACATCGCTGGACTTAGTCTATTGAAAAATCTCTGCTTGAGTAGCGATAAAGAGCTGATATGGCCTTGATTGCCCTTTCCGGTGATAAATAGACAGGAATGCCCCCATCTTCAAGCACTTTCCATATGTCCCTCATGCTCTCCCAGTATCCTACCAGCCAGACAACAACTGGTTTTGAGATATTTTTTGCCGCATTTAAAATTATATATGGATCAGGCGTCCAGATCCCCTTTTCAGGCAGCATCATACACAAAGCTATGCTGTCAATGTTCATATCCTCGCCTAATGCCAATATCGCAGTCTGATAAAAAGAATCAATATCTTTAGGTGGTGCAACAGCAAAAAAATCTAAAGGATTCGATACGGTTGCTTTTTTGGGAAGGACGCTTTTGATCTTTGATATTGTTCTATCAGAATACTTGGCAACCGCGAGGCCACATTTTTCGCAGGCATCGGCTGCAATAACCCCCACACCTCCGCTATATGTAACTATGCCAACATTTTTTCCCTTTGGAAAGGGCAAATAATCAAATGTCTTTACTAAATCCAGGAACTCATCCAGACCGTTCGCTCTTATTGCACCTGCCTGCTTGAGCGCAGCTCCAGCTATAAAAGCGTCCCCTGAAATAGCCCCTGAATGAGAAATTGCGGCCTTTGCTCCAATGGGTGTTCTTCCTGTCTTGAATACAATTAGTGGCTTTTTACGCGAGATACTCTTACAAGCTTTTAAGAAACGCCTTCCTTCTTTGATCCCCTCACAATGCAATGCAACAACTTTTGTATCAGGATCGTTTTCCAGATATTGCAAGACATCTGCATCATCTATGTCACATTTATTGCCAAGATCAAAGGACTTGCTTATTCCGACGTTCAAGAATGAAAAGATAAATTCCATTACTGGAGCAACGAACTGGCCACTCTGAGCAATAAATGCGACACGTCCTTTCTTGAGGCTTTCTACCGGATAAAATGAGAGTACAAAGTCGTTTGACGTGTTGATCGGGCCTATGGCATTAGGACCAATGATTCTTATCCCATTCTTATAAGCCGTATCCACAACTTCTTTTTCAATACTCCACCCTGCTCCTCCTGCTTCTGAAAAGCCCCCTGAAACGATAACGATTCCTCTTACGCCCTTCTCGGAAGCGTCCCTGATTAGTTTTACTGTATCCTTTGCAGGGGCAAGTGACGCAACTAGTTCAACATCCTCAGGGATGCTCTTGAGGTTTTCATATACCTTTAATCCCAGGATTTCTCCGCTATATGGGTTGACAGGATAAATCCTGCCCTTATATCCCCATTTAATTAAGTTTTCTACAATCATATACCCAGGTTTCCCATATGTAGCCGATGCTCCTATTATTGCCACTGCCTTTGGATCAAAAAAATGCTGTAAGTGTTTCATTCTTCTAACTGCTCCAATCGAGGAAGGGATGTTAAAGATGCCGCCTGACTTTCGAATTGCCGTAATAGCAAGTGTGAAAAGGCACACTTAGTAACTTGAGAAACACAATAGACCCTATGAACAAATACATCTGAAAGAATAAAAAAAGGCTCTAAGACTGATTCTCGGAATTCATTGGCTCAAGTCATCATTTCAATTGTAGTCTTCAATGGCCATACGTGTGTTGTTCTGAGAAAACGTGCTCGGATCGCATATATCAGCCTGGAGATCCATAAAAACAATGCCCTTTTCGGTCAAATGCTCCTTTATCCAATAGAGGGCTCCGTTTCCCTGTCGGCATGGCAAGTGCGTGAAAGAAACGACACCGTCAATCTGAAAATCTTCAATCCAGTCAAGTATGGCCTTAAGACGTTCTTCAACCGGTCTTATAAAGCGACTGTCCAGAATCCATTCTGCAATGGATCGCAAAGGAATATCAATGAGATGAAATGGTATTTCATACTTCTCTTTGAATATTTCGTTGCATTTGGGCTTTCCATCACAGAAGTGGGTTGTGCTGATCAATAAATCCGCATGGGGGTACAAGCCCAGTTCCTCCGCACCCAGCGCAGCACGGTGAGCCGAGCAGGTGTCTACTGCGTATTCCATCCGATCGGCTGTGTAGGATTCTTCGCTTCCGGCGTCCATACGGACAGGTGTCAAACCCGCGGCTGCCAGAATTTCCAGCGGAGTAGAAGAGTACAGCCAACCGAACCGGACCCGATCATCAATTCTCTCATTTGTCATGAATTTTCTCCCTCTTCAATCTCAATGCTATCTGCAGAGATGCACCGCGACTACCTAATCTCAGCACATTGCATTAAGAATAAGCAGTAACCGCTAAAATACTGCTTGATTTGTATTTTGATGAAGGTGCTTCGAGGTTCATCACGCTAATCATAAATTATTTGAGGTAACCAGGTGACAATCTTCGGAAAAAAAATAACCGTCGCCAATCCTACTAATTGGATTGTGACGTATGGTACAATTCCGCGGTAGATGTTTCCGGTGGTGACCTCTGGCGGGCTAACCCCTTTTAAAAAGAATAGGGCAAAGCCGAAGGGAGGGGTCAGAAAGGATGTTTGAAAGTTCATGGCTATAAGGATGCCGAACCAGAGTGGATCAAAACCCATATCTATCATGATGGGCGCAAGTATGGGTACCACGATAAAGGTGATTTCAATAAAATCCAGGAAGAAACCCAAAAAAAACAGCACCAGCATCACTATAGTTAGCACTCCCCACTGCCCCCTCCGATTCCTTGTAAAAACTCCCTTACCATCTGATCCCCGCCGAGACCTCTGAAGACCAGACCGAAGGCTGCTGTCGCCAGCAGCTAGGCGCCTGTAACCGCCCCCTGACCACCCCGGCCAAATATTGTTATCTCTTTCATTTCTGTCTATTTCCTTTTCAGGTATCTCTTCTCTTCGCCAAAGAACTCATACCAACCGCCTTTGGAGCCCGGTTTCAACTGGGGATTGCCTAAGTAACCTGCTTCAAATACCTTGCGAGCCAGGGCAGGAATTTTATATCGTTCTCCCAGGGTCTCGTAGAGGTAGCTCTGGGCATGGTAGTATGCATCGAAAGATGCAGTATCATCCAGCAGTTGAAACACACCCATGGGCCAACCGCTTCCGGATTTGTTCATTTCATCGATGTCTGAGATAGTAGCTATACCGAGCTCCACCAGTCGAATCGCTTCTGTAATATAGGTGTTTATGAAGCGAGTCATGAAAAAACCGGGAGAGTCTTTTACCGCAATGGGCCTCTTGCCAATTTTAGTTAAGAAATCCATGATTAGATTAAAGGCACTCTCGTCTGTTATCTCACTACGGCCCACCTCTACCAGTTTCATCACGTTAGACGGGAAGAACCAGTGTGTTCCCACAAGATTCTTCTCCATTTTTTCCATTGCCCCTGCCATTTCGCTTATCATAATTGCCGATGTTCCAGACGCAATGACGCAGTGTTCAGGAGCGTATTTTTCAACGTCTTGAAAACACTTTTTCTTTATCTCTTTTTCTTCAATAATGGATTCAAAGACTAAATCCGCTTCTTTGAGCCCATCGGCATAATCAGTGGTTGTCCTTACCCTGAAAAACATCTCGTCAGCCTGTTCTTGAGAAATCCTTTCTCGCTTAACCGCTTTTGATAAGCCATAGGGTCCGTCCTTAACCAGTTCCAGACCATATTGGCACGTCTTTTCTCGCCGCGATAAGATTGTAACTTCGTAAGGACCACCCTGAATACAGGCTAACACAATGCCATGCCCCATGGACCCACCGCCTCCAATCACGGTCACCTTTTTTACATCTTCAACCTTTAAACTCATCATTCACTCCTTTATTTGTTCGTCAATTCCCAAGAATTGCCACACTAACCACAGCCATTCCGGGGAATCCCCCTAAATTTTGAGTCAATGCCAACCCGGGATTCTTGATCTGTCTTTCACCTGCCTTGCCTTGAAGTTGCTTATAGCATTCATAGGCCATTCTCAATCCCGAGGCGCCGATAGGGTGGCCAAAGCATTTTAAGCCGCCGTCCGTCTGGCAGGGAATTTTACCATCCAATTCGTAAAACCCTGAGTCTACATCTTCTTTGGCCTTCCCCCTGGGTGAGATTTGAAGATCCTCGTAGATGGCCAATTCTGTTATTGAAAAACAGTCATGAACTTCCAGCATAC
>JAUWMY010000407.1 GCA_030612945.1 Desulfobacteraceae bacterium | reverse complement strand
TTCGGCCCTCAATGGATGAGTACAAGTACATGCTCAGATTTTCCCTTTATGTACAAGATAAGCAAGGGCCTGTGGCAGGGTGTAGTTGCTGCCACTTTTGGTGAGCTCCCTGATTCTGACAACGCCTTGCTGCAGAAATATAAAAGGGACGCATATGGCAAATTTGCTGCAAAGGACGAAAGGTGGGGTATCTTTTACTATGCGGGTATTCTATTCGCCGAACCTTTTGTGGAAGGCCTCAAGAGATGCGGCCGGGATCTGACAAGGGAACGTCTTGTAAAGGAGATGGAAGGCATCAGGAATTTTAGGGGGATTGGACCAAAAATCAGTTATAAGCCCCTCGACCTTAATGACCCGTATGGGTCCAGACAGGGTGGAAAAGAAACCTTCCTTGTTGAGTGCATGGAAGGTGGAAAGGTCAAGAAGCTGAGTGACTGGATGGAAGTTGAGTATCCGTAAGAGAACAAAGGCTTTAGAGCTGGAGGTTGGGAAGTACTTTTATTTTTCAACCTCCAGAAGATGTCAACCTTTGTGGTTACATTCAATTCCTTGGTGTTTTTCTGATATTGTAGTGTGGGTTGAGAGGCCTTGATTACGAAATTGTTGAGCTTCAAATGAAATGATTTTGGATGTATTCTTTCAAACTACTTGGCGAAATGGGGTAATTCCATTTGACTTTTTTCAAAGTTGACAACCTGTCTATGTCATTTGGAGGTCTGGAGGCCCTCAAAGACATAACATTTGAGGTCCAGAAGGGCACTATTTTCTCCATTATTGGCCCAAATGGCGCGGGGAAAACCACCCTTTTTAATTGTATCAACGGGATCTATCGTCCTGGTACCGGGCGAATTATTTTCAAGGACAGGGAGATCCAGGGCAAGAAGCCGGATCGAATTGCGAGGCGGGGCATCGCCCGTACATTCCAGAATATCGAACTGTTTACGTATATGAATACAATGGAAAACCTGATGCTGGGGCGACACAACTTTATCAAGACCGGCATTTTCAGGGGAGCCTTCATGTGGGGGAAGCGGTCTTTTGCAGGCCGTGAAGAAGTCGCTCACCGTAAAAAAGTGGAAGAAATAATTGATCTCCTGGATTTGCAATCGGTGAGAGGCAAACTGGTGGGAGGACTTCCGTACGGTACTCAGAAACAGGTGGAACTGGGCAGAGCCCTGGCGCTTGAGCCAGAATTGCTTCTGCTTGATGAGCCGTCTGCAGGTATGAATTCTGAAGAAAAGCAGGATATGATATTCTGGGTTAAGGATATTCAGGATGACTTGGGGGTTACTATACTGCTGATTGAACATGATATGAAAATGGTTATGGATATCTCAGATCGTGTCCTGGCAATAAATTTCGGCAAACCCATTACAGAAGGAACGCCTTCCGAAGTCCAGCAGCACCCTGAGGTCCTGAAGGCGTACCTTGGAGAGGATGAAGACATTGGGCGCGCTGCTTGAGATAAAAAATATAGAGACTTTCTATGTCTTGATATATGCCTTGCGGGGCGTGTCACTCACCGTGGATGAAGGCACTATCACCGCAATCCTTGGAAATAATGGGGCAGGGAAATCTACCATTTTGAAGACTGTGATGGGCCTTTTGGATGATCAGCCGGACAAAGGTACCATTGAATTCATGGACAAGCGCATTGATGGCAAGGACACTGAAGTAATCGTGAGAATGGGCCTCTCATATGTGCCTGAAGGGAGGGAGGTCTTTGAAGAACTCAGTGTCAGGGAAAACCTTCTCATGGGAGCGTATATAAGAAAAGATCGGACAGCGATTAAAAAAGACTTCGAACAAATATACCAATATTTCCCTGTCCTTGAACAGAGAGAAGACCAGTGGGCCGGAACCCTTTCAGGGGGGGAACAGCAAATGTTAGCGATTGGCCGGGCATTAATGAACCGGCCGAAACTTCTTTTTCTCGATGAACCGTCCCTGGGTCTTTCTCCTCTTTTGGTCAGAGAGATCTTCAGCATCATTAAGACTATTAGTGCCGCGGGTGTAACCATTCTGTTGGTAGAGCAGAACGCCCGCATGGCCTTAAGTATTTCCAATGTTGGACTTATATTGGAGAATGGCCGGTTTGTAATGAAGGGAAAATCCAGCGAACTTATGGAAGACAAGGATGTGAGGGAGTTTTATATGGGGATTAAATCCGAAGAATCTGCAAAAGGGTACCAACGCTGGAAGAGAAAGAAGAGGTGGAGATAGGTCAGAGGTCGGAGGTCAGAAGTCAGAGATCAGAGGACAGAGGTCAGGAGAATGATACTGAAGTCTGCAAAGGATCTGAAGGTCTATCAACGGGCCTATGCACTTGCTATGGAGATATTTAGTATCAGCAAGCATTGGCCTTCCGAGGAGAGGTTTTCATTAACAGATCAGATAAGGAGATCATCTCGTTCAGTCTGTACTAATTTGAGAGAAGCCTGGGCAAAGCGAAGGTATGAGGCCCATTTTGTTAGTAAGCTTACAGACTGTGATGGCGAGAACAGCGAAACAGATACTTGGCTTGATTTTGGCAAAGATTGCGGATACATGAATAATAAAGAGCATGAACGTTTAACAAGGGAGTGTGAGGAAATTGGGGCGATGCTTGGTTCGATGCTTAACGACCCTGCGCCGTTTGTGATCAAAAGCCGGTGAATTTCTCCCAATGTTGACCTCCGACTTCTGACTTCTGACGAGGACGAAGACAACCTAAAATGACCAATCAAACCGTACCGCGGCTTTTTAGACAGACTGCCAAAAAAAAAGGCGACCGGGTGGCCATGCGCAAAAAAGAGTATGGCCTCTGGCACGATATTACGTGGACCGACTATTACATGCAGGCCAAATATGTGGGCTCCGCCCTAATATCCATGGGACTTGGAAAGGGAGACAGTGTATCTATTATCGGGGATAATTGTCCCGAATGGGTGATTATAGATATGGGTGTCCAATGTGCGGGCGGAGTCGCGGTTGGCGTTTACTCCACCAATGCGTGGCCTCAGGTGGAGTATGTGGTAGGGAATTCTGAATCCAAATTTTTCTTTGTAGAAAACGAGGAACAGCTTGATAAATGGCTCAACTTCAGAGATAAGGCGCCCCAGTTGAAAAAAGTCATTGTGTGGGATTTGGAGGGTCTCAGACACTTCAATGATCCCATGGTCATGACCTATGAGGTATTCCTGGATGCGGGCCGAGAGGTCGTTGAACGAGAGCCCGACCTTATTGAAAAACGAATGGATGATGTTGAATCTGATGATGTGTCCATGCTGATTTACACATCAGGTACGACCGGACCGCCCAAGGGAGCCATGTTGACCCACAGAAACATGACATGGATGGGGAAGGCAATAACCACGGATAACCCCATTTATGAAACAGATGAGGTTATGTCATTCCTTCCTCTCTGCCACATATTTGAGCAGCTCTTTAAT
>JAUWMY010000517.1 GCA_030612945.1 Desulfobacteraceae bacterium | reverse complement strand
GCAGCGGCAATATGATTTTCCTTTTCCCATTTTTGAATCTTTTCCTCCATGGGGACGGGCGTATAACCTCTCTTCATCGGCTCTATCCACCCGGCCTGCATCGCCTCGGCCAGAGCAACGGAAAAGGATAAATGGTACTTTTGAGAAAACTGCAGCCACTCTTTAGCATACTCCTCGATTGCAGCCAAGTTAGCTCCCTGCACCTGAAGGCCCCACATCAAGGGTCCGTAGGAAAGCCCTGCATTATACAGATCACCACAGTTCTTCCCGCACTGGATCGCTTTCAGACAATGTTTAGCCAGTTCTTCGGGATGACTCCGCGTATGCATAGTCACCCAGGCAACCCCGTTCATCCCGCGGGTGGCCCCAAAGGTGTTCGGATACCTGTCACACAAATTAAGGGCCAGATCTTCATATCGAAAGACCTGCTCAAATTTTAGTTGCTCCCCTAAATAGAGCCCCATGATAGAAAAAGAGTAGATCACCGATTCATCCATGCCGCCTTCTAAGCAGTGTTGAGTTGACTGGACTGCCGAAAGATAGAGTTGTGGCACCAGACCGGACATATATAAATCCGGGATCAGTTCACTGTAAAAGCCCAATTCAATTTTACTCTTTCTTTCCTTGGTAAACGGCATATTCAGGATAATGTCCCAAATTTTGGAACCATATTGAGAGTTGATTTCATTCATCAACTCCTCTCGTTTTTTCTCTGCAAGCTCAGGATCGTCCGGGATCGATTTTCCGAAAAATGCCAACCCGCGGTTAGCAGTTTCAATGGCCTTTATAAAATTGCCTATGGATGAGAGCGAGGTGGTCTGTTCGGCCAGGGCTTCTGCCTTGTCCAGATCGGTTTTGGCATGGTCAAGTAATTGATTGAGCAGTTTTTCCGAACTCTCATATTTTCCACACATCAACCTGGTCTTTGCCAGTTTCCGGAATATCTTAAATGTCCTGTCGTATTGTGCCTCCCAGAAGTCATCCGGCAAAAGATTAAGGCTTTGTTCAAAATACTCATCGGCCGCTTCTATTGCCAGCGACTCCATGGCCTTGTTGCCGGCATGATAGTTGATATCCGACAATCGGTAGGCGGTTTTTCTGTCCAGAGCACTCTCCCTTCCTAAGTTAAAGTGGGCGGCCATGGTGAACAGGTTGTCCAGTTCTTCCAGATCTACCCCTTCGGGAACAGCAGAAAGGAGGAGGGATCCGATCTGCCAATGTATCTGCCGTTGCGTTTCAGATTTTATGGCGCTCAGGACCGCCTCCTGCACCCGGTCGTGAACAAATTGCAATTGACCTTTGTTTTCGATTAAAAGCCCCTGGCCTAAGGCTGATTTCAACTTTTCAAATACATCCAATAAGGTAATTTCTCTGATTAGAGCAACTTCATCCGGCGTGAATAGGTTTCCCATGCAAGCGCAGTATTCGAGCAGGTCAATAGTATCAGAGGGAAGTTTTTGCACCTTTGAGCTAAAAAGCGCCACCACCGTGGAGGGCATGTCAGATTCCCTGATCTTATCCATGTCCCATTGCCATTGACTGTTTTCACCTAAAATGAGCAAATCTTCATTATGGAGATACGACAGCATCTCGCTCACGAACAAAGGGTTTCCCTCGGTGAGTTCCGTTATTAAACCGGCTAAGGCCATGGTATGTGAAAGAGGCGAATCGAGAATATAGGAGACCATCTCATGGCAATGCCCAGGTTTAAGAGGTTCCAACCTGACTTCTTGCAGAGGTTCGGCGTTTTCCTTGACCCTTTGTATTGACTTAGCAAGAGGATGGCTCGAATCGACCTCATTATAACGATAGGCTCCTACAAGAAGGAGGTATGGATGCTCCTTGTGGTTGGCAAAGATGTTGCCAAGAAAATCAAAGGAGGCAATATCACACCACTGAAGATCGTCGATAAAAAGCACCAGGGGATATTCCTCGCTGGCCAGACAGGTCAAAAAACGGCCAAAGAGATCATGGAAGCGGTTTCTCGATTCCACAGGAGGAAGCGCTTTAACCTCCGGTTGAGAGCCGATCAGGATCTCCAGTTCCGGGATCACATCGGTGACCACCCTGCCGTTGCTTCCAAGCGCATTGACGATCTTTTGCCTCCAGAGAGCGACACTTTCATCACTTTCCGTTAAAAAGGTCCTCATCAGATTTCTGAAGGCCTGGATAAGGGAGCTATATGGAATATTCTTTTGATAGACATCGAATTTCCCTGAGGTAAAATAGCCCCTATGCCCAACGATTGGTTTCTGAAGTTCTTGAATCAAGCGGGTTTTTCCAATGCCGGGGAGCC
>JAUWMY010000408.1 GCA_030612945.1 Desulfobacteraceae bacterium | reverse complement strand
CCTATCCCGACATGGATACCAGATCGAAACCGTGGGTGATGGAGAGAGGGCTTTGGTCAGGGGAAAGGACTCTCAATGGGACTTGATAATCCTTGACCTCATGCTTCCGAAAAAGGATGGATTTGAGGTCTGCCGAGAACTTCGTCGTGAGGGGATTAAAACACCAATTATCATGCTGACAGCCAAAACACATGAAGCCGAAAAGATCCTTGGATTGGAGTTGGGAGCGGACGACTACATCACAAAACCCTTTAGTCCGCGGGAACTGCGTGCCCGGATCCAGGCGTTGCTCCGCCGTGTCTCGGATGATTCTCTTGGCACTTACAAATTTGGAGAGTGCGAAGTCGACTTCGATCGCGGCGAAGTCTGCCTGAGCGGCCATCCTGTCAATTTGAGCACACTGGAATTCCGCCTGCTGGAGACCTTTGTCCGCAGGCGCGGCCGGCTCTTGAGCCGAGATCAGTTGATCGATGCTGCCTGGGGACCTGCCGTCATTGTGACCGAAAGAGTGGTGGACACCCACATTCTCAATCTCCGTAAGAAAATTGAACCGGTTCCTAAAAAACCTCAGTATATCCTCAGTGTGCGCGGCAGGGGGTACCGTTTCGAGGGCTGAAGATCTTGACAAACTCTGGACACTTCCTGGATATGAATTTGATTTAGAACATTTATATTGATGGCAGGAGGTAAGTCAAATGAAAAAAAGATCAATAGAAAAAGTTATACTGATTATTTTTCTGGGAATGAGTTTGTCCATCGTTGGAATTGCCCAGAAAATTGAAGACCCTGGAGTTATGCTCCGTTCTGCCATAGAAAAAGAGGAAGTTGACGGCGATCTGCTGGGTGCTATCGATTTGTATCAGCAAATCATCGAGAAATTCAGTGGCAATCAAGCCATTGCGGCCAAAGCACAACTTCGGATTGGCATGTGCTATGAGAAATTGGGTCAGAAAAACTCCAAACAGGCGCTGGACGCCTACCAGAAGGTCATCAATAACTATCCTTTGCAGTCCGAAGAGGTCAAAACAGCTAGAGAAAAGCTGTTGTTTCTGCAGAAAGCAAAAGAGCTGGTCGAAAAAGGAGTTAAGGAACACATAGTTACAAAGATATACGAGAGCACGGAGAAATTCTACGGTTTCATCTCTCCTGACGGCAATAAATTGGCTTTGGTAGGCGGAAAAGGAGACATTTGGATTAGGGAGATTGTCAGCGGTAAAGAGACGCGCCTCACCCAAACACCGAGCTTTAAATACTGGTGTTTCTGGTCGCCGGACAGCAAGACAATTGCCTATCTTGATTCTCTAAACGGCTTATATGTCGTCCACATAAAAGGAGGAGAACTAAGGGCCCTCATTGAGTCCGATTCAGACTTTATAAAAGAAGGCCATTATGCCTGGCCTACGGGGTGGACATCGGACAGCAAAATGATACTCTGCCAGGTGCCGAAGAGAGGGCTGTGTGCCATTCCCGTTTCTGGAGGAGAATGGAAAGACATCTTTGAATTACCAGATGGAAAGACTGAGGAAGATTTCTCCCTCCTGACTTTATCACCTGACGGTAAGTTCTTAGCCTATGAATCTCATGGCGATATTTACATAATGCCTGTGAAAGGTGGGAAATCCATTCAGGTCACGAATCATCCCTTTCCAGACAGTTGGCCTGTGTGGTCATTCGATGGGCAGTGGATTTCCTTTTATTCTGCAAGAAGTGGATCTAGTCAAATTTGGGTGAAAAGGATTTCTCCGGATGGACATCCTGAGGGGGAGCCCATTCAAGTTTCCCGGGGAGTACCTTTGCGGAACACTTTTTACAATTGGGTAAAAGAAGGAAAGATTGGAATTTCCATGGCTATTGGTGGATCTAATATTTTTATCAAAGATCTCGAAACCGGAAAGGAAATTCAACTCACAAATATCCTGTCCCGTGAAAGAAATCCCCGTTGGTCTCCGGATGGCCGGCAGATCGCATTTGTCTCTTTTCGGGATGCAGCGGATTTATTGATGATACCAACAGGAGGAGGAGAGGCTAGAAAATTAACGATAAATGTGTCTAATCCGAATGAAAACCGATATATTACAAGACCCTCATGGCTGCCTGATGGAAAAGAGCTGATCTTTGGAGGCTTTTTTGGATATGATAATCGAGGCATCTGGATAGTTCCTGTCGAAGGAGGAGTGCCGCAAAAATTGGAACTTGGCTTCGACATGGGGGTTGAAATCTGTGATGTGTCACCCGATGGGGCCTATATCGCCTTTGATTACATCGGATCCAAAGAAGGAAATCCTATAGAAGGCGCAAGAACATTTGAAAAAGATATCTACGTGATCCCATTCAAGGGCGGAGCACCTCAGAGAATTACGCTGATTGAGAAAAGCGGCCAGAGTTTTAGATTCCCTCGTTGGTCGCCAGACGGAAAACGACTGGCTTTTCATTCCATAAATTGGTTTGCTGATCATGAAGGTAAAGAGTCTGAGGAGATTTGGGTCTGTGAATTTCCCGATGGTGAACCCGGGTCGATTACTGAGAAAATGAAAGGAGCTGGCACCCATTTGAGTTGGTCTCCGGATGGGAAGACAATTGTCTTCTCTAAAGTTGAGCAGAACAAGGAGCAGATATATACAGTCCCCTCTGATGGAGGGGAAATAAAAAAGATGAACATCGTAGGATCTTCACCTGATTTCTCTCCCGACGGAAAAAAGATCGCTTATGGAAAGAGCAGGCAAGGAAAAGTTGAATACTGGTTGGTGGAAAACTTCTTGCCCAAGAAAAAAGACAACAAATAAGCCCGCAAAAGGGGGATTGATAGGGACGGCTCGTTCGTGGGCCGTTCCTTTTCTATTTATGTAAGGGCGGATGGATCTTGTATCCATATTCTTTGAAATGGCAGTCGAAGGCGAAAGCTTTCCGAACTCCGGTTCGGTGCATGACTTCGAAACTGACACAATCGACCAGACTTAAAGAGCGCCGGTTGGCCATAAGATGGGCGCTGACGGCTGCGGAATGAACTTCCTTGGTCAACCAGATGATGTGCAGAACAGGAATGATGTCCTGTTCGAAGACACGGACGGCTTTCATCCCAAATCGCCGCAAGAGGACAGCCGATGTTTCAACCAGGATGTAGTTGTGGCATATCAATACTTCTTCTTCACTGATAATCCGTGCCCAAAATGGAAAAAAATCCACTCAAACTCAACCTGTTCTCAACATAAAAAACATGAATTTGTTCTATACTGAGGAAACAAACTGGAGGATGGACAGAATTGACAACTTGATATGTTCGTTATATGTTTTTTGAGTACTTTTAAAAATGACCTTAAAACTGAACTGGCAGAGAAGATCGGTTGTAATACTTGCCGGGTTCACTCTGGTATTAGGCTTCATTTTGACCACACTTGCTATCCGGGAAGCAGAGAGGGAAAAACTTG
>JAUWMY010000195.1 GCA_030612945.1 Desulfobacteraceae bacterium | reverse complement strand
AGACATACAGTTTAAGTTATATATCAATTATATTCTTTTAATATAAAATAAAGTGGGTATGCAGTTTACTCAACCAACCCCTATATGTTATGAAAAGGATGTACGCTGCCCTTTCAGGCGATTGAGCATCTCGTTCGATGCTTGTTCATAAATTGAGGAACGCAGTCGATTTTCGATACACGTAAACGTATAAATTTACTGGCTAAACTTGTTTCTTCCTGAAATCCTAAAAAACTCGGCTGCAGGCGGCTCCATCAAATGCGAAGAAGTAGCTTTATAGCTTGCAATGTCTGACTGCTATATCTTGTAGTCGGTTGAGTAAACTGCAGAACCACTTAAAATAATTTATATTAGATTAAGGTTTTTTTCAATCCGTAACCCTTCAATTCAGGAGACAAGTTCATGGCATGCCATTTCACGATGTATCTATCTGACTCCTGATAGGGCATTCCTGATCTTTACAATCACAATTAAAATACGGAGGAATTTATTTTGGCACAGATAATGACAACCAAGGAATTGGCAAAGTACCTAAGATTGCATGAGATTACTATCCTCAAGAATGCGACAAAGGGGATAATCCCTGGAATTCGGATCGGTAGTCGCTGGCGATTTGCCAAGGAAACCATTGATAAATGGGTCGCCGAAGGCCAACATGGACCTCAGGTTGATAAAAAATCAAAGACAAGAGCTATTTCTAATCCCGGGAAAAAGCAACTGCCTAAGAAAAAAAAGTAAACGCAGCCGCCATATGTTGCAGGGACCTGATGCAACGTATAAGGAAACTATGACGTTGCGGCCTCAACGTATGGTGAAGATACCCTGGAAGACGGCATTGGCATCACGGATAGCTCTGACACAGAGTTAGACATAACCTTTTGATCATCTACGGTGTACTTCAACCCCACCTGCCTGGAATAGACGTGCCGCAGAATTTACAGCGCCCGTTTTCCAGGTTATATTGCGGTATTAGATACCCTTTCCTTTCAATCAGAATCTTGTGGCAGTTGTGACAATAGGTGTGGGTGCCTTCATGGCCTGGCACATTACCGAGGTATACATATCGAATTCCTTCCTGAAGAGCCACCTTTCGAAACTCCTTCAGTGTTCCGATGGGTGTGGCCGGGAGGCGCGTCAGCTTATAATGCGGGAAAAATCGCAGAAAATGCAGGGGATAATTCGGGCCCAGCTCCTTTAAAATCCATCCACACATGCGTTTAATCATCTCAGTATCGTCAACATACGGAGGGACCACAAGGGTTGGCATCTCAAACCATACGCCCTCTGTGTGCAGAGTCTTGAAGGTATTTAGTACAGGCTGGAGGCTTCCACCATTAAGGGATCGATAAATACGGTCATCAAAGGATTTCAAATTGACATTAGCACCATCCAGATATTTGCAGAGCCTGATGAGTGGTTTCCGGTTAATGTAGCCGTTTGAGACCAGCACATTCTTTAACCCCGCCTCCCTGGCCAGCTTTGCCGTGTCATACACGTACTCATAATATGTAATGGGTTCAGAGTAGGTGTAGGCAATAGAGGGTGTTTTTCTTTTTTTTGCTTCACTCACAACACTTTCAGGAAAAAGCTCATAGTGGCGCACTTCTTCCGGCTTCATCTGGGAGATCTCCCAGTTCTGGCAGTTGAGGCACCTGAAATTACAGCCGGTAGTGGCGATGGAGAGGATCAAAGAACGGGGATAGAAATGGTTGAGCGGTTTCTTTTCAATGGGATCAACGTGAATTGAGCAGGGGTTACCATAGGTTAGGGAGTATAGCTTTCCGTCGATATTCACCTTTGATCTGCATATACTCCGATCCCCCGGTTCGAGTATACAACGGTTCGGACAGATTTGACACTGCACTGTTGTCCCGTCTGTTGCGTAGTGAAACCCCTCAACAGACCATTTCCATGGCTTTTTGGGGGCATCATTTTTGAAGATATGCCCCTTTACGCTTTTGGGCCTCTTATCATCTTTTCCCAGGAATCCGTACCCCGCACTTGCGCAAACAAGGGCTGACGCACCTAAGCCCACGGATTTCAAGAATTCTTTGCGTGTAATCACCTTATGCATAATTAGCGCCTAATTTTTCATAACTTCTCAATAAGTTCGGGTGGAGTTTATCCGTAAGGATTTTATAAAAGGCTTACGCCTAAACTCCGAAAAGCTATATAGCCATTGTCATTCGTTCAAGGCAATAATCGGGTTATGAGCGCCCGAACTTATTTAGAAGTTACAATTTTCCCAGAAAAAAGGATAATCACGCTGCTTGAAATCTTCACAAGAATCAAAAAGATAACTGCGGCCCTGATGCCCCACAAGGGAATCAGGATCGTACCCGTGGCAAGGGTGCCCACAGAGGCACCACACAGATCAGCGGCAAAGCAACCAGCAGCAGGACTGCTCTTTTCGCCAATCATGGCTGTTGCTACAGGGAACTGAAAACCACAGAGCAGAGAAAAGAAAAAGCAATATGCCAAAAAGTATATGGGGTGTGGCTCACTTTTAAAAAACGCAACCCATATAAGAAAGAGGATTAACAGAGACAAAATGAGCATCTCTGATAAAAGGAGTTTGTTGCGGGCCTTTCCCTTTTCCCTCAGAGAATTACCGATTATGGCCCCGGGGAGCAACCCTAACAATGATGCCGTGATGATTGCGCCGATTTTCAGATAAATATAACCATAAATTACCTGAAACGCAAATACAATGAGCATTTCAACACCCATGGTGGCCAATCCGGTAGAAAACAGGATGTATTCTTCTTTTTTCATGAATATGAGGTAGATCCCGGTAAACACGAACAGAACCAAAAGGAAATACCGGGGAGAAGTGCCATGCTTCGTAAACCACTCATGAAAGACAATATTCATGAGCCTCGGCCTGAGGTCCGTGTTGATGTATTCGTCCCTGTCAATGCTCTCTTCAAGCTGCCTTATTCTTTCATCTGTCACATTACCATAGTAAAAACCTTCAACATAACTGGTCTTGATAGATTTCAGCCTTAACCTGGAGGGGATATCTTTCCATAATTCCCCATCCCGGCAGAGGAAATAGGCCTCCTCACCCGGGAGAACTATCACGTTTTGAAAATGCAATCGTGCCGTGTTGAAAAGGGTGGAGAGCTTCTTTTTCCGGATGTCGCTGATGTAGTTTGGCGCATATTCTACGCTCATGGAAAGGATGCCTTCCTTTTTCATGATTTTCTTTGCCAGAGAAAAGAATTCGCTTGTAAAAAAGCGGTTTATCTGGAAGGTGTCCGGATCAGGGAGATCAATAATAATGGCGTCATACTTTTTTTGGGTAGTCTTTATATACCGTCTGCCATCGGTATTCATTATCGCAAGGAAAGGCACTTTTTTGATGGCCCCTCCTTTCAGCCCCGCATCTGTCAGAAAGGGATCCAGCTCCACATAGTCAACATGTGCCGGACCGTACTTGGATATCTCGTCTAAGGTTTCACCGAATCCACCCGACACCAAAAGTATATCTTCAACCCGGTCCAACTGGGACAAAGGGTAATGAACCTTTTCTTCGCTCCTGATAACATTTGAGTGGGAATAGAGAGGAACCCCGGATTCCCAGAAAGTATGCTGGTCCCCTTCTCTGGAAATGACAATCCGTCCGTAAGGGGATTCGAAGTACTGCAAAATATCTCCATACTGGCTGGCCAGGGTCCGCTTTTCAAAGAAGGTATTTGTAGAATAGAAGTAAAAAACAGAAGAAAGGACGAGACACGATACAAAAAGCACATACATACGAGACGAAAACAGTAGAAGTAGAGTCACGCATATCAAGAGGGCGGATGTGATCGCGATGATGGGAAAAGGCTTTAGCCAATAGACAAGGACAAAACTGAACAGGACACCCCCTGTAATGTCTCCTACGCTGTCAGTTAGATAAAGATCGCCGCTTCGGAACGGATAATTACGGTCATTCAGGACCTTCTGGGCATAAGGGAGGATAAAGCCTGTAAGCAGACAATAGGGCGCCACGGCAATCATGATATAGAAGAAAATCGGGTAAAAACCCGGCGACATGCCATGGATAAAAACGGTCTCCCTGAATACCCGGATCCCGATTATCTGTAAAAGGGGCCAGACAGCGATTATCAAAGTTAGGAGGGTAAAGGTCCTTAAAGATGAGCGCTTGACGGTTTTTGCTGTGAGGCTGCCTATGCCTGTCAGCAGCAACCAGCAAAAAATCACCAGAGAAATGGTAATTTCATTGCCATGAAACTGAGACAAAAACTCTCTGATGGTGAGCAGTTGCGTGGTAACAGAGGATATGCCTGTGCCGATAATCGACCAGATAATGAACCGCTTAGTGTTCACACGTATATGCCTCAGCAAAAAAGTTGTTCACTATAGTCTTCCAGATAATGATTTTGGACTTCGTTATCGGTCGATTTCCTCGACGACGTACTAACTAATACGCCTTACTCGAAAATCTCCCTCTGGCCTTGCCAAAATCATTATCTGAAACCCTATACATAAAATCGCGGAGCGATTTTATTCCTCAAAGGCCTGGACCTGATAAGTGTAGACTTCAATATCTCCTTTTTTCCATGCATCCCCGTCCAGGCCTGCCTTGAGACACAGGTGTGCCAGAAATTCCTCTTTCCCTGGCAACTGTTCCCATACCTGGGGAAGGAATGTGGACTGGTGATATCCCTTTTTGATGATGACTCCATCAATGTCAGGACGCAACTTCTTCAAAAGATCATTAGCATCTGCATAGGAAAGAGCTTTCGGATCAGTTAAGATACTTATCTCTATTTTGACATTTTTCCACTCATCGGTGCTGAGGGGTCTGAATCGGGGGTCCTTAAATGCAGCATTGATAGCATTGACCTTGATCCCTTCGAGTAATGATTCTTGCGGAGTTATGTGACCTATGCAGCCCCTGAGCCCACCCTGGATGGTAAGGGTAACGAAAGTGCCACGCCGTTCGTGGAATATGTCCGGCAAATCGGCATATGATTCTTTTTGCTTTTTTCGTTCAAAAAGCCGTTGCTCTATGGTCTTCCGTGCCACTTCAAGGAGATACTTACCGTCCTCGTCGGTCAATTTGTCTTTATCTGTCATGTCCCTCTCCTTTTTCCCTCCTTCACCAGATAAAATTGTAGAGGAATCTGCCCGGGCCTCTGACTGTGTGATTCGACTACCATTTTGCGCTTTGTCGATCTTTATATGAAACGTTAGCGTCAATAACAGTAATGTACCAAAAAAGATAACAAGGCAAAAAATACGGCAAATGTTTGTAAACTTAATCATTACCTGCACCTGATTGAATAGCCTAAGTTTAATAGTATGATAGTATAAAATGAAACCGTGTCAATACGAAATGGGGTCATCCGGCAACACACCCGGCAACCATATTGACACCCACCTAATGCTTCCATATACTTACTCACTCTACAAACAAAGGATATGCTATGGAAAATTCAAGAAAAAAGAAGGAGCGGGTGAAATATATCTTTGAGATACTGGATCCCCTCTATACCCGGGAGAAAACAGCCCTCAAATACAGGACCCCTTTTCAGCTCCTTATTTCAACCATCCTTTCGGCCCAGTGTACCGACAAGCAGGTCAACAGTGTCACCAAGACCCTGTTTAAAAAGTATAAGAAGCCCCAGGACTTTATAAA
>JAUWMY010000449.1 GCA_030612945.1 Desulfobacteraceae bacterium | reverse complement strand
AGATGGCGTGTGGCTTCGATCTCTGTGCCTGCCGTGGCCAGGACATAAATGTGATACGGGTGGGCCATGATTTCATCAAAAATAGACGACGGCAGAGTTGGTGTGTAATACACGGCCGCAGTAAACATGATGGGCGCGGTTTCTCCGGCTGCGCGGCTGATTCCTAAAATTGCCCCTGTGAGAATACCGGGCAGGGCAGCAGGCAATACTACCCGGTAGATGGTTTGCCACTTGGTCGCTCCCAGGCCAAGAGAGGCTTCCCGATATGTATCGGGAACGGACCGGAGTGCCTCCTCAGACGCCCCGATAATTACCGGCAGGGTCATTGCCCCTAAGGTCAAAGAACCGGCGAGGATACTCACTCCCATTTTAAGATACACCACAAAAAAGGCCAGGCCGAAGAGACCAAACACTACGGAAGGAACACCGGCCAGGTTACTGATCCCGAGATGAATCATGCGCACAACCCGTCCGGGTCGAGCATATTCGTTGAGATAGATGGCGGAAGCGACTCCTACAGGAAGCGCCAATAATATGGCGCCCAGGCTGAGGCAGATGGTCCCAACTATACAGGGTAAAATCCCCCCTTTAGTCATGGACTCCAAAGGTGGTTGCGTAAAAAAAGTCCAGTTAATAGCCCGCCATCCCCTTGCAACAAGAAAATAGACAATGATTAGCAGTGCGGCTCCATTGATAGCAGCGGCGATTTTAAAAAACCCGAACATGGAGCGCTGGATAAACTTACGCCGTCCCTGGAGTTTGCTCCGTGCACGCGGATGGAAACCTCTTGCTGTCTTGACACCCTCAGAATCAGACAAAGCTGTGGCATCATATGTAATATCTGCGGTTTTTGATTCGTTCATTGTCATAATCCAAATTCCAAAATCTAAAATCCCATCATCTCTCAGAGTGTCGCAGCCCCAACTTGCCTGTACTTGTTAGAGATGTATTCGGCCACCATGTTAAAGATTAGAGTGAAAAGAAATAACACGATGCCAGTAGCAAACAGGGCGTAGTAATGATCCCCCCGGAAAGGTGCCTCTGCCATTTCCGCCGCAATGCTGGCCGGCATGGGCCTCACCGGATCAAATAAAAACGAAGGGACCATAGCCGCCCCCCCTGCAACCATGAGCACAACCATGGTCTCTCCTATAGCCCTGGACATACCCAGGATTACGGCAGTGCAGATACCTGAAATGGACGCTGGGATAATAACCCGGGCAATAGTCTCCCAGTGAGTGGCGCCGAGTGCAAGAGATGCCTCCTTGAGTTCTATTGGTACGCCAAAAATTGCGTCCTCAGAGATGCTGCATATCGTTGGAATAGACATAAAAGCCAGCATCAATGACGCGTTAAAAAGATTAAGCCCGGTAGGGATATCAAGAATGTCCTGGAGAAATGGCGCCACAATAACCATTCCAAAGAAACCAATCACCACAGATGGAAGCGCTGCAAGCAGTTCAACAACAGGCTTGACCCATTGGCGGACCCTGAAGGAAGCGGCCTCCGCAAGATACAGGGCTGTAAGTACTCCCAGGGGGATAGACATGACAGATGACACAATAGTAACTGCCACAGACCCCATTATCAGCGCAAAAATACCAAAATCCGGTGGATCATCCGTAGGGTACCAAAGGCTTCCAAAAATAAAATCCTTCACAGAGACCTTGCTGAAAATGGGAAGACCCTCCATGAATAGAAAGACAACAATCAGGGCCAGGATCATTATGGATGCCAATGCCACACCAAAGAAGGTGAACCGGATGAGTTTTTCTGCTCTCCGTCTTCTTTTACCGCCCTGGGCACTTTTTTCCATAAGAACTCTAAATCCTTTTTCTTAAAGGCTATAGCAAGAGGCGCGCCCCAACAAATGGAACGCGCCCCCTGATCATTATTGCTGTATATGTCTAATAGAGCGGCACATATCCTGCGTCGGACACGTATTTCTGGCCTTTCTCCGGGTTCATGACAAAGTTGATGAACTTGAGAACATCACCCTTTGGCCAGCCTGGAGTGAACATATAGAGAGGCCTGCTGACGGGATATGTCCCATTCAGTGTGGTTTCCGCTGACCCTTTGATTTTATTGACACTTAGGGCCTTTACGGAATCGGTCATATAGCCAAGACCGATGTAACCAATGGCGTTTTTGTTCTTGGATACTGCCTGCACAATAGCCCCGTTAGATGCCTGGAGAAGAGCTCCTGGAAAGACCCTTTCTTTTTTCATGACTTTCTTATGCCATACTTCATAAGTTCCGGAAGAGGTGTCACGGGAGATGACGACCACGGGTCTATCGGGCCCGCCAATCTTTTTCCAGTTTTTGATCTTCCCCATATAGATGTCCTTAAGTTGCGCCATGGTGATGCCCTTGATATTGTTACTGGAGTGCACCACCGGCACGATGCAGTCATAGGCAACCGCAAACGGAACAGGGTACCTTCCCTTATCCACAGCCAGCTTTACTTCTTTGGGTTTGATGAAGCGGGAGCTGTCTGCAATATCCGTTGACCCATCAATGAGGGCTTTTATTCCATTACCTGAGCCGCCGCCGGAAATGCTGATTTTCACATCCGGATTCTGCTTCATATAAGCTTCAGCCACCTTCTGGGCTATGGGAAGTACAGTGGTTGAGCCTTTTATCTCAATCTTTCCTGCCCATACTGCACTTGCAGTAAAACACAGAGCCAGTGCCAAAATGATTATTGCAATGCCTTTAAATTTCATGATTTTCTCTCCTTTTTTTTTAATTTTGAATGTAAAAAATGTTTGTTAGTCTTTTGTTAGGATTTTATTAGTGTTTCATTAAAACATCTCACCTCCTTTGCCTTGAAATAGCAATTCTGCGAATCACTTTGGCATATATTAGAGGCTGTTTATCAGAATCCGGTTAGGGAAAGATTAAAATCAGGTGAGAAAAGACAAAAGGACTCATTGTATCCAATACTAAGGATAAATTGCCGGCTATACAGCGCCAGCGGAATACCTGTGAGGTTGGTTTTTTTAGCGGATGAAATGGCACATTAAGGAGTAGGCATAGGCAGGTGTGTAACCAAAGTATTCTGCCACGATCTTTTCTGGTAGGTAATCGACAAAAACCGCAGACCTTGGAGACGGCATCTCAATAGCCCGTCGTGTTCAGTGAGAGGTTATATCGGATCTGTAGGCTGCT
>JAUWMY010000305.1 GCA_030612945.1 Desulfobacteraceae bacterium | reverse complement strand
TTTTCGCTGAGTTCTATTGGTACACCCCACGATGTCGTATTCGTCCCCTCAGACACATTAGGTGCATCCGCCATCAGGGTGTTCATCTCCTCATCCGAATATAATTCAAACACATACGTGAGGGTATCACCGTCCGGATCGGTGCTATTCTGGATTACAAGTTGCGGCTGGAGACTGGTGACCTCCGCTCCGGTCTCCGGTGCGGGGATTGCAGGAAGGCTGGGACCGATGTTGCCGTCGGTTGGATCGGTCCCATTCAAGAATTCATCCAGATCAGAGACGCCGTCACCATCAAAATCGCCGGTACCGTCGCGATCCAGGGTGCCGAAATGCTCCATCTCCCAGGCATCTGACATGCCGTCACCATCCGTATCATCAATGGAATAAATGGTCAGGGCCACACGCTGGGAATCCTCCAAAACCCCATCCGAGGCCCTGAAAGTGATCTCATAATGGCCTGCCTGGCCCACTGCGGGAGTCCAATCGAAAACACCGCTTCCGTCTCCCTGATCCGTAAAGGAGGCCAGGGCCGGAAGGGAACTGGCAGCAAGGCTGGGAATGGTGCCGTCGGGATCAGTAGCCTCAACCACAAAGGAGACCTGTTGCCCCTCCAAATCGGTCTTGTCCGGGATGAACTGTAGCACCGGCGCATGGGGCATTGCTGCTGGATCTTCAAAGGTCACCGTATAGGAGCTGGTGGTGTTTGAATCAAAAAGGTTGAAGAAATACTCCCAAGGCTGGCTTCCCTCTCTGGTCTTGGAAAGCCAGGCATTCTCGGGCTTGATGCGTTTTCCGTCCGAACGTATCACCGCTTTGATCCCCTTTTGCCCAGCGGGTGGAGCAGGAAGCTGGGCATACATAAACCCCGCCGTTACCGGTGTTTCCAGGATATAGTTTTCTCCAGAGCCATTGAGACTTGAAGAGGCTGACTGATTCAGGACTTCCGTATCCGTACTGTCTGATTCATAGACCCGGTAAACATCGCCGTCTCTGGCAAAAAAATCCCGGATTGCATCCCGGCCCGGGACATCCACAAGTACATCTTGGATCAAGGTGTGGGTGTTGACAGCCTGAAGCAGGGACGTGAGTTCTCCTCCAAGCTCGTCTGAATGGGAATATTCGGCCTCAAACTCCACGAATTGCCCGGATAAGGTGCAGGTCATGATCCACCGGGCGACTCCAGAAATATTAGGTTCAATATCGCCAAAATCCACCAGCAGGCTCTCGGTTGCGGGCTGACCATTGACTTCACTCCCCTCAATCACAAACCCGATCAGTAGTCCCTGCTCGTTTTCTACAATTTTTGGCTGAGCTGAATCTATCTTCACTCCTATTGCCACACCAAAGCCATTGTTCTTTACACGCACGCCAAGTGAAAACGGAACGGGGGGTTCGATTTCAGAGGTAAAGGCATCATCGCCATAAACGTCCTCCGGAAGAAAGTAATCCAGAACAAGTTCGGGCATCGGTTTTACGAAGATATAGTCTGGGGTGACCTCAGTGACGTGTTCTTCCCCTCCAATGGTATAAACAAGCGTCGCCCCCACATAGTAAAGGGTGCCTTGCTCAAGGCCATTGGATGCACCGGGGGCCGGAATGATCAGCCAGTGAATGTCCGAAGAGGTAAGCGGGGCAATGGTTCCGGCCCCATTTACGTCATCAATGTTTTCCATTGAGTCCAAACGGATAAAAAAGAGGGCGTCTTGGTTGTCCGGATCTGAGCTTGCAAGAACACTGTTCCCCTCCTCGTCCGTGAATAAAACATCCACATCAATGTTTTCCAGGGTGATATGAGAGAGCCCATTTCTAATACGCATGTGTGCATCAAATGCCTGCCGCTCAAGGGTCAGTTCCTGTTTGATCTCAATCTTCACCTCTGCACACAATGAATCGTCTGCTGCGTATGAGAAGATTGGAAACAATAGCAGTAGACCAAAAAGAAGCACTGAAAATAACTGCATCAAAAATAGCGCTGCACGTTCTTTTAAAAAATTTGCCTCTCCCATTTTCTTCCTCCAATCATAAAATCGTTTCACGATTTTATATAACGCGGTTGCACCGCTTTCTATCGGACATTATTACCCCGTCAGAAATATCCTCACAGTTTCTTATTCAGACCTCGTTAAGTGGTTGAATAGTTGAATAGTTAAGTGGCTAAATCTTAACTTCTCAATAAATTCGGGTGGAGTTTATCCGTAAGGATTTTATAAAAGGCTCACGCCTAAACTCCGAAAGGCTATACAAGCATTGTCATTCGCTTAGGGTATTAATCCGGTTGTGAGCGCCAGAATTTATTGAGAAGATACTTTAAATTCATGAACATATTTATTTTTAGTCCCGCCGTGGCGGGAGACATTTACCATTTTGATATTAGTAACTTATTGAATTTATTACAATAAAATTCCAACTCGACCAATTAAACACTCACCTATTTGACTATATATGTTATTACAACAGGGGTGTATCATGGATGTGATTATTAGTTCATTCTCACTTTCAACCCGTCACCTTTAACCCGGAATCTATTAAAATGAAATATGGGATCATCCGGTGAGTATTCAATAATCCGCATGGCAATATAATTGGCCAGGTTTTTCATAAATACTCTGTTTTGAGGGTCGGCAATTCTCCATGCGCCATCCTGGTAGAATTCTGCCCAGTTATGATAGTCAGCAGGTTTTAAAATGGCGTTTTCTCTGCGCACATATCCGCCAATACACCGGGCAGGGATTTTGTTTGCCCGGCATAGCGCAACAAAAAGATGCATAAACTCTGTACAGTCACCCCCCTTGGTTTTGAGTGCGTAAAGGGCACCTCTATCATTTTTTATGTATCCCGTGTATCGCAGGTTGTTAGCAACCCAGTGAAATATTTTTTCACTGGTCTTCAAGGTTTTTGAGGCCTTTAATCCCTGTGCTGCGCTGCACAGGCAAGCATCATCGCATTCTATGTATTTCTCCGGACGTAGAAAGATCTTAAAGTCAGGCACAGCAATTGGATTCGCTGCATCAGAAACCGAGAGATGTGCATTGATGGTGATAATCCTGGTTGCATAGGGAGGAAAGTCATTGAAGGTAAAATGGAGAATCTGATTGCCCAGATCGTCCTTAATCAACTGATGGGGATGAGAGGTCTCAAAGCGGGCGCAGCGTTGTGTTGCGGTCTGCTTAACCGGGGCATAAGTCCAGAATTCAGCGTTTTTTATCACCCGATTCGTTCTATTCTGGAGGGTGAACGCATATTGAATATGCCTGGATACGGGGTAAGTTGGTTGAGGGGAGTGAAATTTCAAAATACCGATTATAATCACCCCAATGACAATAAAACAGAGGGAGGCAGCTAAAATATACAAACGGGTCTTTTTCACAGACTTTACCAATGAGAGGATTCTTTTGTTCTTCAAAAAGCCGGTTCTCATGGACATGTCACACATTTCTTGACGATTTTTCTTGTATTTTTTGTTCGCAAGATAAGGGCCTGTTTCTGTAGGAACGTCCTGTATCCTTCCAGCCCGTCTTTCAGATAGAAAACATTTTTTATCCCTGCTTTCCGGATAAGACCTTCCATCCTTTCGCGGTATCTCCCATTCTGATTAAAGATCAGGACGGATACAAGGGGATCGTTTTCATGTGGCTGCAATATTTTCTTGAGTTCACCAACAAACTTTTTTGCCTGCTTCCGGTAGGGGACAGAAGATGCCCCAGGCATTAAAGAAAACGCTTCCGGACTCATGATCCCTGAGACATCAACCAGGATCAAATTTTTGTAGTTCCGTTCTGCGAAGAAATCTCGTGGCAGTATTTTATTCAAACTCTTTTGCGCAAAGACATCGCCCTCGATTGGGAACCCTTTTTCTCTCCAATGACTTAGCCCACCTATCAGGATCGAAACATTGTGAAAGCCGGAATCTCTCAACCGTTGGCAGGCTTGTTCCAGCTTGCTGTAGTTAAATCCTTCATTAACTAGAACAAGGGGCTTTGATTTGAGAAAAGTTTTTTTACTGAGGGCAAAAGTCGGTATGTTTATGGAGCCTCGAATTCTACAACTATTGAAATCTGCCGCATCTCTCACATCAACGAGCACCAACTCTCGCTTTTCTGTTAATTTTTTTAAAACAGAACCCGGATAGATTAAATTGGCAAGGTCTCGTTTTTTCCATTTACGAACAAGTAATTCGGGAGGGATATCTGCTGGTGCGAGATTGTTCCCCTCGGAATTAACAGCGTGAATCGGTAATCCGAGAATAATACAAATGAAAAATGCAATTGCTGTATTTCTAATCACCATACCCTATGGAAAACAACAAAGTATTAAAATCCCCCCGTCCGCCTCGCTCCGCTTGGCTGGAGGACGGGCTTCGATCCCCCTTTGCAAAAGGGG
>JAUWMY010000013.1 GCA_030612945.1 Desulfobacteraceae bacterium | reverse complement strand
AGGAGATCGAAATAGTTTTTTTCCACCTGCCTGAGAGCCTTATCGCCGTTTGAGGCCTCTGAAACGTCGTATTCCTCATCCCTGAGGAAATCCCTCAGCATTTCCCTCTGAGACTTTCCGTCTTCCACAACTAAAATGCTCAGTTTTTTCATAGGTGAGTTCCTCTGACCTGGTAGATCATATGTGATAGCCCCTGGGCTTTTTCCGTTATAAGTTGTAAGCTATGAGCTATGAACTTATCTGTCCAAGGGTAGCAGGATTTCGAATGTAGTCCCTGAGCCCGGGCGGCTCTGTACCTGAATCTCCCCGCCGTGGCCGTGAATAATTTCATGGGCTAAGGGAAGGCCCAGACCCAGACCCTTCTCCTTGGTTGTGTAGTCCGGGTCGAAGATCTTCTCGATTTCCTCAGAGGTTATCCCGGTTCCTGTGTCCGAAATTTTGACACTGACCCATTCTTTACTCCTGGGCTCAATGGAAAGGTTGATGGAACCTGTTGGGGAGATCGATTCCATAGCATTCTTGATAATATTGAAAAGGGCTTGCTTCAACTTATCTATGTCCATGGAAATCATGAACGGAGAATTTTTGAAGTCGGTATGAATCACCACTCCTTCAGATTCGGCTTCTTCCCCTATTAGGAGGACAATATGATGAAGAAGCTCCGTTAGATCGTGACGGCAAAATTCCAGCTTGCGGCTTCTCGAAAGACCAAGAAACTCTTCGATAATATGATTGAGCCGCCTGATCTCATCCCTGATTACCCCTGTCAGTTGATTGAGATTATCCTTTTTAAGCCTCTGGCTTGCCATACTAATAGCATTGAGCGGATTTCGAATTTCATGGGCTACGCCCGCAGCAAGGCGGCCCAGGGCTGAAAGCCTTTCTGCCTTTTGTAATCGCCTTTCCATTTCTCTCATCCTGGCTAAGTGCCTGTTCTGGTTTTTGTAAAGGAACCACATGGATACAAAGGCAATAACCACCATAAAGGCCATGGAAACAAAGACCCGGAATCTAATTTTATCGAGAATCCGATCTGCACTGTCTTTCCTAAGACTCAACCGCGCCGTGCCGGCAGATCCACCGCCGAGACGGATAGGCGCTATAATTTCAAGCAGTTTCTGCCCATTTAAAACGATCTTCCTGCTTGCCGAATCAGCCCCGTCTTTGAGAATATTCTCTGATTGACTTTTTTCCTTTTCAATTTGGGGCAGCTCCCCAGCCCTGCCCAGGATCCTGCCCAGTTGATCCTTCACCATAAAGTATACAGTCCCCGAGACCTGTCCAACCTCCTCAATTGCCCTTTGAATAGAAAGCCTCAAACTCCTGCATCGAAAACTATCTTTGTCCAAGGCAAGGATAATGGTCCCGCTTCCCGATTTCCTTTGAAGGGCGATAAATCTTACCCCCTCATTGCTCCCGGTCAGGCCGAAAATACTGATCCTGATCTCCTCATTTCCCTGTACTACTGGGCTGGCGAGGCTCAAGAGGTCCTTAGAGACTGGCCTGTGTTGGAAGGTGATAACTCCCTTTTCATCTAATAAGGCTATTAGCCACAAACATTCCTTTTCAGCAAGGGCTTCCATTTGTCTGGGGCTTAACATATCTTTCTCCAATCTGGAATCAATCTCCTGTGCCAGTTCTACAAGGTCAATGATCAACGACTCCTGCATTGAAAAGGCCTCCTCTGAAAATGGAGGGCGAGATCCGGAATCAAGGCCAACCTGCCCCGTCTGAACTAACCGTTGAAAATGATAGTCCGCAACATGCTGAACATTTCTTATGATTTCTACTCCCCTGTTCTCCATATAGTCAACAAGGGTTTTGTCGAGGTTCGTCAGGTCAATCAAGCCTCTGATCAGAAGGAGAGAGACTAAAACTATACAGACAAGGGCCACCGCCAGAGGCTGTAGAAACGGCCGGGCCCGCCTCTCATCACCGAGCTCGGTTGCGGCGGAAGTGGGGAAGGCCGATCCTCGCTCCCTCGTTGTGTCAGCCGTTTTTCTTTCATCTCCCATTGCCTCTCTCTCCCTTTTATGAAGCCTGATACATCGGCAGAAACCACGATCTCATCTGTATGCAAATAAGGGCCACCGTAGCACAATCCGACACATCTGTCGAATTACTCTCTCATTTTCGACATATTTTGCCTTAATTAAAGCTTTTATGCCGGGCCCCCAGCGCCATCTTTTCTAATAAATAGGCTGTAATTTTAAAGTGTTAATAACAGTTGCCATTTTTTGGCACAGGTCATGCTAAATAAAAATACAAAAAAGAAGAAGGAGGTGAATATAAATGAAAAAGATGAGTCTTTTTACTGGATTGTTGCTCCTTGTCGCTTCAACCACAGTTGCCATGGCCGGTCCCGGCGGCAAAGGAGCCGGGATGGGTCCCGGGCGTGGGATGAACGCTTCAGTGCTCTCCGGCCTGGACCTTACAGCCGAACAATCGGAAGAGGTCCGTGCCCTGCGCGAATCACATAGAAAAGAGATAACGCCGCTTCGCACCCAGTTGCTACACAAACGGGCTGAACTGAGGTTGTTATGGATGCAGACCAACCTGGATCATGACAGTATCAGGGCCAAACAGAAAGAACTCCACAATTTGACATGGCACATCCAGGAAAAAGCCACGGACTATCTGCTGGCCTTTCGCAGGCTCCTTACACCTGAGCAGGTCTCGAAGTTCCTTGCACAGGGGCAGGGAAGAGGTCATGGCTACGGACCGGGTAGAGGGTTATATGGCCAGGGCATGGGCCTGGATGGCAGCAGGTAAATCTTTAAGTTAACAAATATTGCAAAGGAGAAATTGTTACATGAAAAAAATAATTTTAATAGGCATTGCATTCCTACTTCTTTGTCCAGTTATGGGCAATGCCGCCAATACTGAAAAGATTAAAATTGCTGTTGCGTCTTGTGATAAAACTGCAAAGGCATCTGTAAGCAATAAGGCTGCTAAATGTCCTTATTATCTTATGTTTGACAGTAAAGGGGAAATGACCGAGGTTATTGATAACCCATACGGGGATGCAAGCCGTGGCGCCGGGCCTTCAGCGGCAAAATTCCTTGCCCAGAAAGGCGTTACCATTGTAATTGCCGGAAATTTTGGCTCGAAAATGATTAATACACTGAAAAGCAAAGGCATAACTCATTTTGAGTTTAAAGGCCGTGCTGATGACGCTGTAAAAAGAGTTTTAAATAAACCCTAACGTTTTTTGATGAATTCGGGATGAAAGTTTTAAGGAGGATATGATGGCTTTGGTTGAAATCGATAACATTTCTAAAAACTATCAGATGGGTGAGGTTCAGGTGCAGGCTCTTAGAAATGTAACACTTTCTATTGAGGAGGCTGCATTCGTATCGTTTGTGGGTCCCTCAGGAAGTGGGAAAACCACCATGTTGAACCTCATCGGATGTCTGGATAAACCTACGAAAGGAAAAATTGCCGTAGACGGAAAACAGGTAAATGATCTGGATCGCAAACAGGGCGCAATTTTCAGAGGTTCTGTTTTCGGATTTATCTTTCAGGCCTTTAACCTTTTTCCGGTGCTGACCGTCCATGAGAATGTGGAATATCCATTAGTGATGATTAAAAATGAGTCGGCATCAGACCGCAACGAAAAGGTGCTGAAAGCACTTGAAGCCGTAGGGATGCTCGATCAGCAAAACAAACGTCCTGACCAGCTTTCAGGCGGCCAGAAGCAGCGGGTCGCCGTGGCGAGGGCACTTGTGACCCGTCCGAAACTGGTCCTGGCCGATGAACCCACGGCAAACCTTGACCACAAAACCGCCGTAAACGTTATTCGTCTTATGCGGGACATGCGGGATAAATTCAACACGACATTCATCTTCTCCACCCATGATCCCGGCATTATGGAAGAGGCGGAGATCATCCACACTCTTGAAGATGGCCAACTTACTCATTCAACACCACGTCCATTAAATGGAAAGGAAGGGAAAAATGATTCGAATATTTAAAATAGCCGTTCGAAATTTGATGCGCTACAAGAGACGAACCCTGCTCACCTCTCTGCTGATCACCCTGGGAGTCCTGATGGTCATTCTTTTTTCAGGCCTGTCCGGATCATTCAAGGCCATGATGATCGGCCAGATTACCGATGCCAACCTTTCCCAGATACAGATTCATAAAAAAGGGTATGTCTCGTCCATGGATTCAATCCCTTTGAACCTCAACCTGAATAGTAAAGGATACGCCAAAATCGAAGATGTTTTAAAAAGTAATTCCTCTGTTGATGCCTGGGCGCCAAGGATAAAGCTCGGCGCCATGCTGAGTAACTATTCAGAGACCACCAACATCCGGCTTAACGCCATTGATCCGGAAAAAGAGGTAAAGGTATGTCCGGCCGTGGGGAACCGGATGACATTCGGTGAAAAGGGCCAGCGGAAGGAATTGATCCGCCCGGGTGAGGTCATTCTCCCGGACAAACTGGCCAAGGGCATGAAAATCAAGCAGGGGGACACCGTGGTGCTGGTTGCCAACAACAAGGACGGTTCTGTAAACGGCCTGAATTTCACCGTGGCGGGCATCACTGAGACCGTTGTCGGTCCCCAGGGCAAAGAAGGCTACATGCATATCAAAGATGCCCGCACCCTGCTGCGTATGGAACAACCGGAGATCACGGAAGTGGCAGTGCGCCTGAATGATTTTGATAGGCTGGACCCCGTTTATGAGGACCTCAAATCAGCACTGGGCAAATTTAAAAACAAAAATGAAAAACCGGCTTTTGAAATCCACACCTGGGAAAAACTTTCCCCCTTTTACAATATCGCCCGAATGATTGATCTTATGTCCGTAAGCATGAAACTCATTATGATTTCAATTGTGCTCATCAGTATTTTAAATGTCATGATCATGTCAGTGTATGAGCGGGTTAGAGAGATCGGCACCATGTCTGCTATCGGAACGACGCCCGGTAAAATCATGGCACTCTTTCTGACCGAGGGGTTCACTCTCGGGTTGATCAGCATCGCGGCAGGTACTATTATCGGCCTTTCAGGGATTTTTCTCCTGAATATCTATAAAATCCGGTTTTCTTTCGGCAGAAATGATAACCTGCTTTTGGAGCCCTCCATCAGTTTTACCGAACTGTTCTGGCTGGCTGCCATTGTATTGCTTATTTCGGTTTTTGCCAGCCTGCATCCAGCCTATAAGGCCTCCAAGATGGAACCGGTAGATGCCCTGAGACATGTATAGGAGGAAGAAAATGATAAAATTACTATCGATGATTTTGATGTGTTTGTGTCTTGCCGTACCGGCGTATTCGGATGATGGGAATGCAATCCTTCAAAAGGTTGATCGCAACCTCAACCCGGATAGTTTTGAGATGTACCGCAAGCTGATCAATATTGAACCGGACGGCTCGAAAAAAGAGTTTATCATGTTCACAGTTAAAAAAGGCCGTGACCAGGTTGCATCCGTTTTTTTATCCCCTGCAAGTGAAAAAGGGCGGGCCACTTTGCGGTTGGGGGAGAACATGTGGCTTTACATTCCGAATGTAGGCAAACCGATACGCATCACCAGCCTCCAGTCGGTGACCGGAGGAATATTCAACAACGCTGATATCATGCGGCTTGACTACAGCGCTGAATACAATTGCGAAAAAATGGAGCAGCAAGAAGGCCTTTTGGTACTTTATTTAAAAGCCAAAACCAGATCTGTTGCCTATGACAGCCTTAAAATGTGGGTGGACAATAAAAAGCTTCTTCCTAATACAATCGAATGTTTTGCTTCTTCCGGAATGCTGATCAAGACACTCTATTTTAAAAAAGTTCAGGATTTTGGCGGCGGTATTGTGCGCCCTGCCGTGATTGAGACGGACAGCCCATTACATAAGGGATATAAGTCGATCATGATTTTTGCTAAGATGAAGAAAAAAGAGCTTCCCGATGAAGTCTTTACCCTTAACTTTCTTTCAAAAGTCGAAAGCCTGAGATGAATAGGGGAACGTTAAAGTTGAACAAGAAGCTGTTCGCCTTTAGCGTGTACATGTTGGGCTTATCTTTAACTTGTCTGCAACCGGTTTTTTGTCAGGACGACTATCAGTTTGATCTGTCGGAAATTGAAAAGGAGATCGAAAAAAAACCCTATTACATCGGCGGTTTTCTTGAGTTCAGGCCGGTTCTTTTCGGCCTGGATCGTGATTCTGCCTTCTACAAGCTTCGATTTTTTGATCAGGACGAAGGGTCAACCCTGGAACAATATAATTCTCGTCTTCGCCTCGAGGGAAGCTATGAGAAGGGCATTACGGGTCTTTATTTCAGAACTGACAGTAAGCTCTGGTACGACTATCAGGGTTGGGACGGGGACATTACTTTTCTGGAAGGGTATTTTGCACTAAAACCAGGACCGAGTTTTGCTCTTGAGGCCGGCAAAAAGGTCGTCCAATGGGGGAAAGGCTATGCTTTCAATGCCGTGAATTTTGTTTCACGCCCCAAAGACCCTGATGACCCCACCGAGCCCGTAGAGGGGTATTATCTTGCCGTTGCCGACTGGATCAAGAGCTTTGGAGGTCCCTTAAAAACGCTGGCCTTCACACCGGTAATCCTACCGGTCACGGATTCCATAAACGACAAGTTTGGTGAACCGGACCATATCAATTTTGCCGCCAAACTTTACGGCCTTCTCTGGGACACCGATATAGACATCCTTTTGTTCACCGGGAAGAGCCGAACCACCAGTTACGGTCTGGATTTTGCCAGAAATATCACAGCAAACTTTGCGGTTCACGGGGAGTTTGCGTGGCTCCCAGGGTTTGATAAGAAATCCATAAACAGCCAGGGGCATCTCTACACCGAAAAATCGGATATCCTGAAATATCTTTTCGGGATTCGATATCTTACCACCAACGATATGACGTTCATCATTGAATACTATCACAATGGCGCAGGTCTTGACGAGGAGGACGCTGATAATTTTTACAGGTTTGTTGACAGGGCATACGACACGTATCTTTCCACCGGAAATAGTTCTGAGCTTAACAGGGCAACTCAGTTATCCCAAGGATCTCTATCTACCGCCAAACCGATGCGCGATTACCTCTATTTTCGAGCCAGTTGGAACGAACCATTCGATATCCTTTACTTTACCCCGGCAGTTTTCTCGATAATCAATTTAAACGATCGAAGTCTGTCTATAACTCCGGAACTTCTGTACAAACCCATAACCAACCTGGAATTAAGATTACGCGGCGCCTTTCTGGTAGGAGGCAAGTATACCGAATACGGCGAAAAAATGAATGATTATAAGATTGAATTGAGAGTAAGGTATTTTTTTTAAATATATAGACCATGTCATTCCGTAAGAAAGGCGCAGGTATGTCGGAATTCAGACAAAAAATTGAGAGGGGCTTTGAAACTTTTACCCATCTGATCTACAGGTGGAGGTGGGTGGTTCTTTTACTCATGCTCTCTGTTGCAGCAGGCCTTGCCTCACAGATGCCCAGGCTCACCTCGGCAACATCCAACGAAAGTTTTCTCCGGTCTGATGACCCCATTTTACTCGCATATAATAACTTTCGAGATCAGTTCGGCCGCGATGAATTGATCATCATCGCCATCCAGCCTCCCGATGTATTTGACCTGGAATTTCTCAAAAAACTTAAGGCCCTGCACGAAGACATCGAAGCAAAAGTCCCTCATGTGAATGAGATCACCAGCCTTGTAAATGCCCGAAACACCCGGGGAGAATCGGATCAGTTAATAGTAGATGACCTGTTGGAAAAATGGCCCCAGAACCAAGATGATCTCATGGTCTTGAAAAAACGGGTGATGTCCAACCCTCTCTACCTCAATCGTCTTATCTCCGAGGATGGCAGATTTACCACCATAGTCATACAGACTAACAGTTATTCCGACGAAGGCAATGATCTGGACGTCACGTCAGGTTTTGATGACGCTGAAAAATCTTCTAACGACAGTCAAAAAGCCGAGCCTGCTTTTTTGACTGAAAAAGAAAACGCTGCTGTTGTCATGTCCATCAACAAGATTGTGAAACTCTATCAGGGCGATGATTTCCACCTCTACTTAGCCGGTTCGCCGGTCGTAACAACCATGACAAAGATCTCGATGAAAAAGGACATGATGCTTTTCATAATACTGGCGGTCCTGACAATCGGCTTGTGCCTGTTCCTGATGTTTCGCCGATTGTCAGGGGTTGTCCTGCCGCTTTTGATTGTCATACTTACCCTGATCTCCACCCTGGGGCTTATGGCTTTGACTGGCGCCCCCGTCACAACAGTAACCATGGTGCTTCCATCGTTCATCCTGGCCGTTGGCGTTGGGGCCTCAGTTCATATTCTCGCAATATTCTATCGATACCTCGGTAAGACCGGCAAAAAGAAAGATTCCATCATCCATGCTATGGGTCATTCCGGCCTTGCTATTGTTATGACCAGCCTGACAACTGCTGCAGGCCTTGCCTCATTTTCCACAGCCGAAGTAGCCTCTGTTGCAGACTTAGGTGTCTTTGCAGGCGTTGGTGTCATGCTGGCACTTTTCTACACCATTATCCTTATCCCCGCACTTCTCGCCATCATCCCGATCAAAGCAAAAAGTCGTCCACAGGACCACAGGTCTTTATTTGACAGGTTTTTTGACAAAATCACGGATTTTTCCACCGGCCATCCCAGGGTGATTGTGGCTGCAAGTGTCGCACTGATTATCATCTCCCTGATAGCCGCCACGCGACTTAATTTTTCCCATGATGTTTTAAAGTGGCAGCCTGAGAAATCACCCGTCCGTATAGCCACACAAAAGATCAACGATGAACTCAAGGGATCGGTCACTCTCGAGGTCATCCTGGATACAGGCCGGGAAAACGGCCTGTACGATCCGGTGATCCTTAAAAAACTCGACCGCCTGGCAGAGGAGATCGAACAGATTGAACAGGGGAATCTGTTTGTTGGCATGGCCTCTTCAGTGGCCGATATCCTTAAGGAGATCCATCAGGCCTTGAATGAAAACAGGCCTGAATTTTATTCCATCCCTGACAACCCAAAGCTGATTCCCCAGGAGTTTCTCCTCTTTGAGAATTCGGGGTCAGACGACCTGGAGGACGTCATAGACTCCCGTTTCCAGATTGCCAGATTCACCATCAAAGTCCCCTGGCTGGATGCTCTAAAGTATGCTCCTTTCATTAAGAATATTGATACCCGGTTCCGCGCCGCATTCGGCAAGGATGCCGATATCACCATCACCGGGCTGATGACCTTGTTCTGTCGCGCCCTCACTGCGGCCATTCATTCCATGGGCAAAAGCTACCTCATCGCCGCGGGGGTCATCACCATCATGATGATACTTCTTATCGGAAGTCTCCGGATCGGCCTGATCAGCATGCTGCCCAATCTGGCTCCTATCATTGTAATCATGGGCGTCATGGGCTTGTTCGGTCTCCCCTTAGATATGTTTACCATGCTCATCGGTTCCATTGCCATCGGTATGGTCGTGGATGATACTGTTCATTTCATGCATAATTTCAGGCGTTATTATCATGACACCAGCGATGTTACCGAAGCAGTTCGCCAGACCCTTCACACCGCCGGCAGGGCCATGCTGGTCACCAGTGTTGTTTTGTCGATCGGATTCTTTGTCCTCATGCTTGCGTCCATGAATAACGTCTTCTATTTTGGAATGCTTACAGGAATTACCATTTTGCTTGCCCTGTTAGCCGATTTCCTGCTCGCCCCGGCCTTGATGGCTATAGTCATCAAGCCGCATATCCGTAACAATAAGGAGGTTTGATATGATGAAAGACAGATCGACTCACAACGTTTTTTTTACCCTGACCCTTTGCCTGCTACTTGTGGCCATCGCCTTGAACACTGCCCCGGCGTCGGCCGATGAGCTGACCGCCCGGGAGATCATGGAAAAAGCTGATGCCCGGGACGATGGCGACAACATGATAGCAAACATGGAGATGGTCCTTATCGACAAAAAGGGCCAGGAGCGTGTCCGCAAGATCAAGACTTTCTCCAAGGACAAGGGTAAAGACACTTTAAAGCTTATGTTCTTCATGGAGCCTGCTGATGTAAGGGATACCGGATTTCTCACCTATGACTATTACAGCGGCGAGAGAGACGATGACCAGTGGCTTTATCTGCCGGAGCTCCATAAGACCAAGCGGATAGCATCTTCAGACAAATCATCGGCCTTCATGGGCTCGGATTTTTCCTATGCCGATATGACCAAAAGGGTTCTTGACGAATGGAAGTACAAACTCCTTAAAGAAGCCGAGGTCCGCGACCACAAGGTCTGGCTTATCGAGGCCATGCCGGCAAACAAGACCATTGAAGACCGCTACGGCTATACTAAGTCGGTCCTCTTTGTCCGGCAGGATATCTTCATGGTGGTGCGTGCTGTTCACTGGGTGAAAGAGGGCAAAAAGCTTAAATATCTTGATATAAAGAAACTGGAACAGATCGATGGTATCTGGGTTGGAACGGAAATCCACATGAAGACCAACAAGGGCAAGCAGACCATCCACCGGAGCGTCTTCAAATGGCACAACATTAAATTTAACCAGGACCTGGATGAGAAACTGTTCACTGTCCGGCGGTTGGAAAAGGGGATATAAGTCAATTAGTTGCCAGGGTAGGCACGCTATTTTGGTATTGTTCGGGCGAATTGAATTGCAGGCCTACCTATCGGTTTCCATCCAGATTACCGTGAAGTTGCGAGAAGCGCTCCTCTTTCTATCCTTTTAGAATTTAGGGTTGCAGTCAGCCCTAACATCCAGCCAAGGCATAGTAGAAGAGCAACTTTTTGAGTTCCCGGTAGAAGTGAAGTGAGTGGACTTCCGAACCATTTGATACGAAGATAGAAAATCAGGTTGACCATCGCTATAATCATCATAAGCGATCCAATGAGTTTGACCCATCGGTTGAAGGAGGTTTCTATCAGCGTTGTAAAAATGAGCAGAAGAGCAGCTGTCAAACCTGGAAGGGTGGCTATCACAACGATGATGTCGTGAGGAAGAGGAATTTTGAATAAAGAGCTGAGGGGGAGAAGAGCAGATACTCCAACTGCAGCAACACCGAGCCATCGGATTGTCGAGTTGAGGTGCCTTTTTTTAGAGAGATGATATGGAAAGGCAAAAAACATTGGAAAGAAACCACCAAAAATGAGGGCGAACATAGCCAATGAGGCGAGGCGGGCGCCGAGCAAGTTATATTGGCCTGTGCATGTGATATTTCTGATAGAGTCACAGAGAAAGTTATTCCAGAAGCTATAGCTTTGCGCTGTTTCGGAGATGTAGTTCCCTCCTGGATAGTAGTAGGCCGATAGTGTCCCCAGCGCAAGGAAAACCACGACCGAAAGCCTTATTGAGATGATAGACCATCTGAGATAAGTTAAATTCATAACCGCGATAAATACTGACTAACGGATAGCGTTTTATCCATAGTCCCGTAGAAAATTTAAGATACAACCGGTTGAATAACATATCAGCAATTCACAAAAAATCAACTTGTTAAAAGTTAAGGAAAGTCAAGATCATGCATATTACTTTTTGAATTTCATTTCTCTTTTGGTATAAGCGTATAAAGGAACGCAGAAAGACCAAAGATAGTTAGCTTTAAAAGAAAACTCCATGTCCTCTGGGTGTAAATAGGGTCGAGAGGAGTTAAGGATTAGTGGTGCGTTCAAGAGAAGGTTCGTCCTTGATTTGAATGGTCTTCTCCCCAAACAGGCTGAATTTCAACCAGTCAAAGGCAAACTTCATCAATTCTACATCATCAGAGGCCAATTTACTCTTCAATCCTGATTCCACCTCGAAGCGTTCGAAGAACCTGCTTTTGAAAATAAATTCTCTGAATTTATCCAGATTATAGGAGGCCATGGAAAACATCTGGATTTTTTGGTGGAGATCTTTCTCCGGGCCAATGGTTTTCTGAGAGGTGATGATCTCTAACCATTGATCATTCATGGTGTTATATTCATCCACACCCTCGTTTGTCAGCCATTCCTCAATGGTCCATTCTTTATCCTCCTTAAAGCCAAGGCAGTGCTCTTCATTCACAATGAAAAACTTCTCCCGTGTGCCTCTTTGGGCATCCGGTTTTGTGGCAGCTCTACCCAGAGGATAAATGCGGCAGGCACCAGGGCGGTCTTCATATATTGTGCATCCATCAGGAGAAACAAAAGGGCATCTCCTCTTTTCATCGCTGAGCATCTTGAGTTTGACCATTGGAAATTGCGGATGGTTCTCCATAGTCGTATCTGTGTGTTTGTTTAGAAAAGCATCGGATAACATGCCAAGCCGGTTTTTTATGCGTACTATGTCATAAGGTGTCAGAACCAGGTTGAGGTCAGCACAGCAGTCTGTAAAGCACTGGATTCCCTTATAACACCGGAACTTAAATGTGTTTCCGGTTAAGGGTGTAAATGATATGTCACTTTTTTTTTCACTCATGATAGTATATATTGTTTAATGTTTCCGTTCATATATTGGAAGGGGTTGTTTCTGATGGTTTTTGTTTCACCCCAAACACTTTTTTCCCAAGAAGGCCAAATTTTATCCAATCAAAAGCGAATAAAAGTAAGTCTTCATCGCTATTTTTGATTTTTTTTACGAGTTCTGGTTCTATTTCCAATCGATCCAGGAAGGTGCTTTTGAAGACAAAGTCCCTAAATTTATCGAGGTTATAGAGGGACATGAATGTCATTTTAGTTATATCAGGATTTGTTATGTCTAATCCCTTAGCATTAAGGGGCACAGTGATTTTGGAAAGAAGTTCATTCATCTCCTCATAAGGCCCGATTCCCTGTTCGGACAGCCAGTCCGATATTTTCCACCTATCGGATTCCTTGAGTCCCAGGCAATGCGAGGAGTCAGTGATCAGACTGAAAGTTCCGTCATCGTTCATATCCAGGGGATACATCCTGCAGGGCCATGGCCTGTCATCATAGACGGTACATCCCTCTGGTGTGACAAAAGGACATTTTTTATCCTTTTCATTCATTTTGAGTATAACAAGTGGGATCAGTTGCTTTTCTTCCTGAATAATTATCGTATATTTCTCCAGGAATTCGTCGGATGAGATCTTAAGGCTATTCTTGAGGCGTAAGACATCAAATGGGGTTAAGACGATGGTGATATCCTGGCAGCATTGGGTGAAGCAGGAAACTCCGGGATAACAGTTAAACCTAAACAGATGTTCACGTTCCAACCTTGGTTTTTTTCCCCCACCATCAGCGGGTTTTTTTTGTGACATGTTTTATTCCTTTCTAACCATACACCGAACCCTGAAACTCTGAATCCGTGAACGGTTACAAATAAAGTTCTTGACGTTTTATATAAGCCTTTGTTTTTATGTAACCGTTCAAAGGTTCAGGGTTCATCGTTTCCCGCTAAAAGCGGGATTAAAAATGCTCATTTTCCCAAGTAATTGCCAATTTAGCTCCGAATTTTGGATTAGGCCTGACGAAGCTGACGCTTTTCTCATAAATACGGAACTTAAATGCACTCCGTGGACGAGAATTGAACCTTGAACCCCTGAACCTTTGAACCCGTGAACGGTTACGTTTTTATAAAGGCGTTGTATAGCAGTTATTACATGCACTGGTCAATAAGATTAGAATCAAGGAGGATATTTATGAGACAGAGAACGTTATCTATTATCAAGCCGGACGGAGTATCGAGAAATCTGATCGGAAAGGTGATTGGACGATTAGAGGCAGCGGACATAAAAATCATGGCCATGAAAATGATAAAGATGACCAAGGAGCAGGCCAAAGGTTTCTATAAGGTCCATGAAGGCAAGCCTTTTTATGAAAGCGTTACAGACTTTATGTCATCCGGACCCTCAGTGGTCATGGTATTGGACGGAGATGACGTCATAAAGGAGTATCGAAAATTAATGGGGGCTACGAATTACAAAGAAGCTGAAGAGGGGACTATCAGGCGCGAGTTTGCCACCGATATTGAAAAAAATGTGGTCCACGGATCCGATTCTGAAGAAAACGCCCGGTTTGAAATCAACTATTTTTTCAATGCCTTAGAAATTCCAGCGCAATAAAAGTGGCATTATCTCCGAATCCAAAATAGTGCCTGAACGGGTTTTCGTTCAGGCACTATTTTGGTCATTCCTGTGTTGTGGTGTCGTCTTCTTTTTTCTCGGGTTCTTCTTTGTCATCCTTCAGGCCTTTGATTTCTTTCTTCAGGTCTTTAACTTCCCGTTGAAGGTTTTCCTGGGCAGGATCGTCAAAACTCTCTGTGGTTTTTTTATCCTTGATTTCTTCAAAGCCCAAATAGGCTGCAAGAGCACCACCAAGGATCAGCATAACAGGCACACCGCCCAGCAAAATGTCGATGAATTCTCCCCGCCAAATGATAATACCAATGATTCCCAGCACAAGCGCTGCAATTCCTCCGGCCAAAGCTGCCATTTTTCTACCTCCTAAAAATTCAGAAAATAAATTTAATCTTTGTCTCAGCTTTTGTTGCGTTTTTGATAACACAAAGAATATAAGTATTCAAGCATTTAATAAAAAAATTTAATATCAAAATATAGAAAATGGTAATTGACACTACAATATTTACTGTTTATATTGCTTTGTTACTATAAAAACCACAGAACCTATATATCATCGAGTCTAATGTGGTGATAATTAAAGAAATTGAAAGAATAGATAAGGTTTTGGAAGGTTTTTGGAGTTTTATTGAAATATTCGGCGCTAATTAGCGTTTTTGGACATTGAAATAGTCTCCAAATAAAATTATCTTTAAAAATTACGCTTTTCTTGTCACACTGCCAGCGTAGCTCAGATGGCAGAGCAACTGATTTGTAATCAGTGGGTCGGGGGTTCGATTCCCTTCGCTGGCTCCAGTTAGGCGTTATTGAATAAATTTTATAAAAAGTATTGGGTCATTTTGATTTAATATAGGGGCTGACCGAAAAATAGCGGTTTTCGATCGGGCACTAAATAGTTCATAGAGGAGAGGTTCCCGAGTGGTTAAAGGGAGCAGACTGTAAATCTGCCGGCTCAGCCTTCGGAGGTTCAAATCCTCCCCTCTCCACCACCAAAGTGTTTTTTTAGCTAAAAGCGGGAATAGCTCAGTTGGCTAGAGCGTCAGCCTTCCAAGCTGAGGGGCGCGGGTTCGAGTCCCGTTTCCCGCTCCATTATAAAATTGCTATGCAATTTTATATGGCGCCGTTTCGCCGCTTAAGACATTTACTTTAGACATTTTAGGCGCTTGAGATCACTTTGGGCACTCTATTTTTTTGTGCCCACGTAGCTCAGTAGGTAGAGCACATCCTTGGTAAGGATGAGGTTCACCGGTTCGATCCCGGTCGTGGGCTCCATTATGTATACAGTAATTCAGCAGGCAATAGGCAGTAGGGGGCAGTAGGGAGTAAGGCGTAGGCAGTAAGTGTTTGAAGGTTGTTATGAGGTGTATACTGCTTACTACACAGAGGAGGATGAGAGATGGGCAAGAAGAAATTTGAGAGGACGAAGCCGCATATAAACGTTGGAACGATAGGGCATATAGATCATGGCAAGACGACGTTAACGGCGGCTATT
>JAUWMY010000434.1 GCA_030612945.1 Desulfobacteraceae bacterium | reverse complement strand
GGATGTTCGGTTGCAATACCAAGGTAATCCATGGCTCGAAAGGCTTCAAAAGAACTGAAAACTCCTGCGGGACCGTCAAATTTACCACCATTACGGACGGAATCCAGGTGAGACCCGGTCATGATAACGGGCAAATCCGGTTGCCGGCCCTCTCTACGAGCAAAGATATTTCCTAAAGTATAAGTACGGATATTAACATGGAGATCAGATCCCAACATCTTAATAAATTCTTCCCGTGCTTTCAGATCTTCCTTGCTGAATGCTAAACGGGTCACACCGCCATATTCATCCCTACCTATCTGTGAAAACTTTTCAATAAGAAATGATATTCGTTCAGAATCAAAATATTTTTTGAGATCCTCAACAGAGATGTCTAAATTATCCATGCATGCCTCGTATTTTCAGACTTGACCCTATGAAATTGTGAGATGATCTTCATTTTCTAGATTGCTGATACTCTTCAACCATCCGGATAATCTCTCTACCGTATCTTTGAGCAAAATACGGGCCAACTCCATGGACCATGAGCAGTTCATCGTTTGTTGTGGGTAGATCTCGTGCCAGATTATCCAGGACCTGATTCGTAAAAATGCGGAAGGCAGGGACCCCTCTTTTCTTAGCCATACGCAGGCGCCATTCCCTTATTGTTTCATAGAGTCTCGGGTTTTCCGAGGAACCTGAAATGGATTGTCCCGCAGGTTTTAGTTTGGACGTCTGATTCTTTGGGGTTTGTCTCCTGTCCCGTTGTTTTAACCTCTCGCTCAAGGAAATTATTTCCAAAGACATGATATCGTTGAGACCAATAGAACGACCTTTTTCTGTAAGGCCAGCCCTCTTGTAATGTATAACCCTCTCCTCTTTTTCAAAGGAATGTTCACTTACCATTATGAGACCGGACTTAACTAAGGACTTAAGAAGGTTTTCAAAATCAGCTCTCGGGAAAGTTGATCCCGGGCAACTGTCGCTATAGAGCATTCCCGTGCTGAGACTATCGACACTCTTCAGCATGGATATTACATCCCTCAATATATGTTCCTCCTGCCTGTTCGGTTTTCGGGCGAAGACCAGGGTGGAATTCTCAGGAGCACAGAAATCGCATACTCCACATTCACGGCCATCATCTTCACGGTCCCCGAAATGTTCTACAAGGTAAAGCATGCGGCAGGAAAAAGAGCTTGCAAAATGGGCTATTTCATCAATCTGGGCTAGCCTATGGTTGCTCTGATTCTTATAAGGTAGATGCCAGTTGTTGTGCCCCTTCTGAGCCTTTTCGTCAGGACTCACCAGTGCCCCTCCATGAATCCAGAGTTTCTCCAATGCGGTTTCAAACTCCTCTTCCTCCATGTTCAGTTCATTTCTTATCTTTTCCGAGGGTATCTTTTCATTCGTAAGCCTGTTGTAAATTCTTCTCAGGGCGTTTTCATGAGGGTAACTCTTTTCATGGAAGAACAGATGAAGCCTTCTGTCACCATATGATTGTAGAAGAATAGCGCGGGATGGTTTCCCGTCACGCCCAGCACGGCCAATCTCCTGGTAGTAACCCTCAAGGCTTCCGGGCAGGGCAGTGTGGATCACCGTGCGTATATCAGGTTTGTCAATCCCCATACCAAAGGCGATGGTTGCGACAATCGCATCTAACTCCCCTGATAGAAAGGATGTCTGTACTTTGTCTCTAACTGCTGCAGGCAACCCGGCATGGTATGGGGCAACGGAAATAAGGTCCTCAAGCTCTTCTGAAAGATCTTCTGTCTTCTTGCGTGTGGGCGCATAGATGATGGCAGGTCTGGATTCCTTGTTTTTGATGATCTCGATCACTTTTTGTGTACGGTCCGACGGTAGGATCTCTATAAGTTCAATTGCAATATTTGTCCTCCTGAAACCGTGTATTCGCATATCAGCCCCATCGATCCTGAGCTGTTTGATGATATCTTTTTGAACTCTTGGCGTAGCTGTGGCAGTCATTGCAATCACCGGAGCGGACCTGAAGATTGGAAGTCTTTCTCCAAGGAGCCGGTAGTCGGGCCTGAAATCATGACCCCATTGGGATATACAGTGGGCCTCATCAATGGCGATCAGAACCGGCTTGCGTTTGGCAAGCATTTCGGAAAAGCCCGGAACCGCAAGCCTTTCGGGAGCGATAAAAAGAAAATCAAGGTTTCCGTCAAGATAGTCACGGGAGACCACACGGGATTGCAGACGTGTACGGCCGGAGTGTATGCGCTCTGCAGAAAGGCCTAATTCCTTGAGGTGGGCGGTCTGATCTTCCATAAGTGCTATTAGGGGGCTTACAACCAGGGTGGTTCCTCCCCTTACAATCCCCGGAAGTTGATAGCACAATGATTTTCCCGATCCAGTGGGCATTACGAGCAGGACATTATTGCCTTGGATAACGGATTCACAGGTGTTCTGCTGATATGGTCTGAAGGAATCAAAATGGAATATTTTCTTTAACACATATTCCGGATTATGGCTGGCAAGATCCTTTTTGGTCCTTTTATCATCTTTGTTTACAGGAGCAGTTTTTCCAGGAGCTGGAGGGTTCTGTTTTTTGGGAAGAGCAGAGTCATTTGTTCCTAACTGATTCCATGCAGATTCAGGAATATAATAGTCATCATCTGTGGGAGGAGGAGGCTCATCATAGGGGTGAGAATATTCAGTGTCTTTTGGATCTTTTTTATTGGTCATTTTTTTATAACCTCCTAATCGGTTGGGAGAAAGGAGTCAAGCAATTTAAAAAAAACGAATGTTGAATTTTGAATGAAGAATTACCAATTATGAAATTTTTGTTTTCGTTCGATATCGTGCGGTTCGTTTTAGGGATTGGGGGAAGTTTGTGAAAAATTGACAAATGGATCAAGGAATGTTAGCCTCGAAAAGCCAGAGTATATGCGACCGGAACATAGCACTACATCATTATCCGGGGGATTGAGCGCAAGCCCATATTTAAAGACAAGATCGACTACGATGGATTTAATCAACTGGCGGCGGTGAGGCCTGCAATCCGAAAGGTTTAGACGTTTATATGATCGCGCCCGAAAGCCAGATTGATGCCGACGCGTTCGGAAAGAAAATGACCCGTGAATGAAGATAATATGGGGATTTACAGAATTAAATGAACGAAAAAAATGAGTGCATACCGGATGCGGCGGTTTTGCTTAAATTGGCCAAGATGCGGATGCCGTTTGGCAAATATAAGGAGCGGCGTTTGATCGACCTCCCTGAGCCTTATGTGGTTTGGTTTTCCCAAAAAGGGT
>JAUWMY010000216.1 GCA_030612945.1 Desulfobacteraceae bacterium | reverse complement strand
CGTTACGGCGTCAATGTAGGGAAGGACATTACCATTGAAGACCTGGCAAAGGAAGGATACAAGACCGTCTTTGTTGGCGTTGGGGCCCCGGAAGCGTCCGCGATGCGCTGCGAAGGAGAGGACGCAGGATATGAACGATTCATGACCGGTGTCGACTTCCTGCGCGAAATTGCCTTTGGCCGTCGGCCCATTGAAGGGAAGAAAATAGCCGTGATCGGCGGCGGAAACGTGGCCATGGATTGTGTGCGCTCTGCCCTGCGCATCGGCTTTGACGACGTTAACTTGATCTATCGGCGGACCGAGGCCGAGATGCCGGCAGATCCTGTGGAGATTGAGGAGGCCAAGGAAGAAGGAATCAAATTTAACTTTTTGGTCCAGCCCATTAAGATTTTAGCCGAGAACGGCAAGGTGTCCGGCCTGGAGTGCCTTAGAATGGAGCTGGGCGAACCTGATGAGTCCGGCCGGCGAAGGCCCGTACCAATAGAAGAGAGCAATTTCGTAATCGAGTGCGACGCCATGGTGCCTGCCATCGGCCAGGTTGTAGTCGTGGACCGCGTCTTGCCCGAAGGGACAGAGCTAACCCGCTGGAAAACCCTGGTGGTAGACGAAATAACTTTTCAGTCATCACAGCCAGATGTCTTTGGCGGTGGTGACTGCATCACCGGGCCTGCCACCCTGATCGGAGCCCTGGCGGCGGGGAAAAATGCTGCCCGGTTCATCGCCCACTATTTAGAAACTGGCGAGTGCAAGCCTGAGGATACCGATTGGATGGAAAAAACGATCAGTGATCTGGGGGTCTACGATAAAGAAGAGACCATGCCCTTTGCCGGTCAGACTCGAAGACCTCGCCAGGCTGCTCTTGATCCTTCAGTAAGAATCAAGAGCTTTGAAGAGGTCGAGTCGGGCTTTTCCCGGGCCGACGCCTTCAAGGAAGCATCCCGCTGCCTGCGCTGCTACCGGATTGGACTGGCCGCTGTCTAAGTACCAATGAGGGCTATAAACAAAGCATTTTCAGGTGACTTCTTTGAAAGGGGCGCTGAGCTTAACAGAGATCGAAAATACCCTTCACCATCTGAATTACCGGTGGAATTTTGAAGCCCTTGCCTTGTGGAAAGGGGATAAAGCCCCTTTTGAGGCCTACAGGATCTATGAAGGATATGAAGGTTTCATAAACCTCAAGACTTTGGCGCACATTGATGAGCTGGAGGACAAGGTTGCAAGAAAACGCCTCAGACATGCCCTGATTGACCATTACCTGCAGTCAGTACTGCTGCCCCATGAGAACGAGATGCGGTCCTGGATGAAAGGGGCAAAAGCACACGTTAAGGACAAGAAGATCCGCTTTCGAGATATTATCCCGTGGTGCCAGAAATCCAGTACATACGAAGAAAGAGGACTCCTTGCAAAAGAGACCGGTCCTCTGTGTAAATTCCTGAAGCCATTTGTTCTTAATTACTGGACCATCCTGCTGGAAATCCTCAATAAAGACCTGGGCTATGAAAATTATCTGGATTACTGCCATAAGAAAAAAGGGATTGATTACCACGGCTACTATAATACCCTCAAGAACCTCCTTACAGAGACCGATGATCTATATTTTTCTGCAATGGAACGGTGGTCCCATCAGCAGTTTAACTTGCCTTTAAGTGCACTTTCCAGGTTTGACTCCATTTTTCTCCTCGGCTTCGGGGAATTTGACGGACTTTTTCCTCAGAAACCCATTGAAGAATTAACCGGTTTTTTTCACTACTGGGGGATAGATATTGGGCATACGCCCGGTCTTAATCTGGAGCTGGGACGGGAAGAAGGAAAGAGCGCGCAGGCCATGTGCTTTATTCTTGAGGTGCCAGAAGAGGCTTATATCCTGATGAAACCAGAAGGAGGATGGATTGACCTGGAAACCCTCTGGCATGAACTTGGTCATGGCCTTTCAGCAGTTTTCACGTCACCCGATCTATCCATTGTCGACCGGGATATGGCTACTTCTCACAGCTTATCTGAGTCTTTTGCCTTTCTTTTGCAGAATATAACCTTATCCATGCCTTTTTTGGGGAATTACCTTGGACTGAAACCACCGGATTCAGAAAAATTATCTTATTATAAGACACTAAAGGATCTTTCCGTGTTTAGGCGATACGCTGCAAAGTTTCTGGCAGAGTATGAGATGTTTTCGAGCGGCGATCTTTCAAATGGTGAACCCTATGCAGAATTAATGGTCCGCCATACCGGCTTTTACTACCAACCAGAAAGCCACCTTTTTGATCTGGCCCCTGAGTTCTACAGCCTGGACTATGTTCTGGGATGGCTGGCAGAGGCTATTATGGAAGAGCACCTGAGGGGACTTTTGGGAACCCGCTGGATGTTTCGCCCTGAAACTGGTGATATTCTTAAGAAATGGTGGAATCAGGGGAATCGTCATGATGTTTTTCAATTTATGAAGACAAATGGCCTTGGCACTTTATCCACGGAAGCACTTTTAAGGCGATGGAAGGAAGTTTTGAATTAATGATGACTTGGATTTTTTGAAATAATGTGTTAAATTAAAGATAATTTCTAAATCAACAAGAAAAGTAACTCAGGTATTTATTTGACAAGATAACAGGATTGACTTGATTTTTTTTTAATTCTTGTAAATCTTTTAAGTATCCTAATTGGCCGTTCCTTGCTATATGGGTAAGTGATTGAGTTAAGTCTTTCTATTAGAGTTTGGTTAAACTTGGCCCCCGATTGATTTGAAGTTTTTAAATACTCATTTCACATTTAAGAAAGACCCAAAGAGATTATCTTAATTCCTTATTGGGGTTTTATCCTTAAGGTATATTACGAGGATATCTTATTTGATTTACAGGATTATTACAATAAGGTCTTGCTTGTGACTTAAAAACAGATTCCTGTTTATCCTGTTATCCTGTCTAAAAAAGAGATACCTGAATAGTAAACAAGAAAAAGGTTCAGCAGCAAGTGAGATTTTTTCGGATTACCTTAGAATATGGATACAGAAATCATTGATAGAGAAAAGCAAATAGACCAGGATTCTGAAAAAGCGCTAAAGGAGATCAAGGATAGCGCCGTGATGTTGAGCGTGGCCACCGAGTACCTATGTGAAGATCCTTTTTTGAAAAAAATCGGAGCTGACATAGAGAAAAACATCGAAGTTGTAGAAAACCACGTTGAGGATCTCAAAAAGCAGTTTGTGGGCAAACCCATTGCTGAAGTGGATTTGAAAAAGCCCATGGACCGCGTTGCCCGTTTTGCAGGGCGTTTACAAAAGGCGAGCGACGGCACCAGGCAGAAATGTACCCATGGGGAGCTGGGCAAGGAACTCGATGAAGGAGTAAAAGCATTGATGGGTGAGATTAATACACTAAAAGAAAGGATAGAAGGGAGATCTGTTTCCTATACCACGACTGATTCTGCTTTGGGTTTCCTCGGTCGCTTCAAATTCATCATTCGATCACTCGCCTTCACATCCAAGTTCACACTTAGAATATCTGCCCTGTTTGTCATTGTCTGCCTTATGATATTCCTGTATCTGATAGTCACTATGGAAACGGAAAAAGTTCCGCTTGAAAGGGTTGAGCAGAGTAGAGCGCTGATTTTAGAAAAACAGGCTGACCTTGTTCGGATCAAGGCAGAACTCAAGCCGCTCAAAGAAAAAATTGAGAGTGCCCGGAAGGATGAAATGAGTCGGCAAGAGGAAATAAGGCTTTTGGATTTAAGTTTAAAGGCTCATACGCTTGGTCAGGATCAACTAAATACCCTGATTGAGGTGGACATAGAGGAAAAAGCATTAAAGGAAAAACTTAAGGAACTGGAAGCAGTACAGCGAAAATCTTTCCTGGAAAAACTCTTGCGCCTTGATCCTTGATTCAAATAAAGCCCTTAGATCATATACCGCTTAAACTCTCCCTTTTCATGCACTTCCGTCATTAACATCCTGTCTTCGGAGCCTCCTACGACCCTCACGGGTATTGTATCATTATCTTCCGCGTCACTGTATGCAACTGTAATGGCTGCCGCAAGTTCAAGCGCTGAATCAGAAAAACCACCTAAAAACAGCACAGTGGGGCCAGGGACTGATGCTGATGTAAGCACGAGATCTTCCTTTCCGATCAGCGCGTGGATTTCTTCGTTCTCGCTTTTATTTCTACCCACCACAAGTTTCGTATGGGGAGAAATTCTAAAATGCCTGCCTACTTTCAGGAGCTCGATCTCTCTTAGATCCGGATCACTTCTGGAGGAAAACAGATCCCTCAGCCGTCGTGAAAAGACTTTCTCTGTTAGCAGACAACCACCTGCTGGAGCAGGATAGCCTTTTATATTCAGGGCTTGAGCCAGTTCCATCTGAGGTTTCCTCGAACGCCCCTGAAAGCCCATTAATAGTTCCCTTTTTACCCATCCCTTCTCTTCGGGTATGGTTACAGGTAGCCGTTTGGCTGAAAGAGGTCTCAAAAGGAGGCCGTCAAGGCCGCTTTCGGAGGCAATCAGAGTGAGTGATTTCTTGTTTTGGGACATGGGCCTTTGTCCCAGAACTTCCCCTGTCAACACAAAATCTGCCCCTTCCTTTTCGAGCATTTCTCCAGTAATTTTGAACATGAGGGCATGACAGTCGATGCATGGATTCATATTGCCGCCATAACCGTGCTTAGGGCTTTTGACCACGTCCAAGTGACGTTTTGTGATGTCTACTACCTTAAAAGGAAGACCCATTGATTGGGCAGATTCTCTGGCCTTTTCAGATGTAAAAAAAGGGGTCTCAAAAAAAAGGCCCAGGACGTTAATGCCCTGGGCCCTTATTAGTTCTGCGGCCAGCATACTGTCCAGGCCCCCTGAAAAAACGCATAGGGCTTTCATGTTAAAAAATTCTGTTTATTGGTTGAATTTGTTTTTTTGTTTGATTGTAACAGCTCAATATGCTGGATCAGCATAAAAGGCTTACGCCTAAATTCCTTACCCGGAGTTTACCCGTAAGGGTTTTATCCACAGGATATTGAGCGAATACATTTGATTGGTGCTTTTTCTTTAGGAGACACTCGCAACAGAAAGTCAAAAATTCTGCCCGGTTTGTCTGTCTCGATTTACGCAAGCAGGTTGCTCGACAAATACCTTGTTCTGCAACCGTTTACTATTTTAAAACGTCAAACAACACCTTTAACTTTAGTCACTTTAGATCACTTTAGGCACTTTAGTTCACTTTTTTTATAGACCAGCCTCTTTCAGTGATTTCACAAGTGATTCTTGCTTCTTGTTAAGCTTGATGGGCACTTCGATACTGATTTCCGCATAGGCTTCTCCCTTCCCACCGCCCTTCATATGGGGAAGGCCGTAGCCCTTTAATCTGAATTTGGCATTATTTTGCGTTCCAGGAGGAATTTTTAGCTTTAGCGTCTTTTGATCAATA
>JAUWMY010000045.1 GCA_030612945.1 Desulfobacteraceae bacterium | reverse complement strand
AGTTGGGTGTTCCAAGGATAATCCCCGTTCTGGTCTGAGAGGAAGAGACCGCCTTGGCAATGCCAAAATCCATTACCTTAATATGCCCGTTTTTTAAAAGCATGATGTTTCCAGGTTTGATGTCTCTGTGGATTACGCCCTGCGTGCAAGCATAATCCAGGGCGTCGGCAGTTTCAGCAATGATGTCCAGTACTTTCCGTAAGGGCAGGAGGGAATTTTTCTCACAATAATGTTCAAGATCTTCTCCGTCCAGAAGCTCCATGGCCATGTAAGTCAAATCGTAATCCTCTCCCACATCGTGAATAGATATAATCGAAGGATGGGATAGTTTTCCGGCCAATTCAGCTTCCTTGAAAAAGCGTTCTTTTACCTCTTTTGCCTGCTGCTCGTCAAAATCATCGGAGAAACGGATAGTCTTAATGGCCACCAGGCGATTGATCTTGGGGTCCTTTCCCTTGTAGACTACTCCCATAGCACCCTGGCCCAATTCCTCAAGGATCTCATATCGTCCAACCGTGGGTTTCGTATCCAGGTCACCTGATATTACGAGTTTTCCCTCATCTTTCCTCCTGTGTTTTCCGAGAGGCAGATCCCCGGCGAATTTTCTCAATTTGGGTATTCGTGCATCCAGATCCCGGAAAATCTCCCCCTCTTGAACAATATATTCGTAAACGGTAATGGCCTTGTTAATCATCCGCTTGCGTTCGAAATCAAGACCCAGGTTATAAAGGGCATCTTTCATGTCATTATCAAGGGGGCATTTTCTGAGTTTTTCAAAAGCCAGGTCCAACAGACCCTGACTCTGCAGGCTCAGACCAAGCATCCTGTTTGTTTCAAAGCTTTCCTTTGACGAGAGCGCTAAAGTTTTCTGGCTGACCACGGTTTCTTTTACCAGGAATACCACATAAATGGTCACGAGAGAAAAACAGATATAGACGACCTTGAACCATATATTCAGATTCATAAAGAGAATCAGCCCGGTGATAAAAATGCCAAAAATCATTGCCCCCAGCACAGCGGTCCTGGAGAAGTAATCCAGTTTGGGGAAGAAAAAACACGACAAAAGGCCAAGCACCAGGATCAAAAGCGCCTCAATATAGAGCATGGCTTCAGGCCGCTTAAGGTACCTTCCGTTTATAAAACCTTCTATGATATTGGCTGTCAGTTCGACCCGCGGCATCTTGGGATCTACCGGGGTATTGATGGAAACACCTCCATCTTCCGCTGTAAATCCAATAAGTACTATTTTGCCATCAAACACGGCAGGAACTTTTTTCACCTTCAGGATGTCAACGAAGGAGTAGTAAGGGAAGGATTTTCTCCCACCCTTAAATTTGACAAAAATCTCGCCCTTTGTCGTAGGAATGATCTGCTTGTCTAACTTGATTGCTTTGCTCTGTACAACCACCTGTTCCGGGTATTTGTTCAGGTAATCGAGGGCGAGACGAATCGGCATTGAAGGTATGATATGCCCTCTATAATTGATAAAAGGAAGATGGACCTGCCCTGCCATCACTTCATCGGGAGGCAAGTTGATGTGCCCGATACCCCGAGAATTCTCTGACAGTTCAGGAAAGGGGGTTGTGAGCTGGTTTACAGATACATATTGCTCAAGTTTCCTCCCAACACTGGTGGCTTTCAGGGAATTTTCGTCAAGAAAAGAGTCGATCGGGATTACAAGTTCAGTGTCGTATTGTCCGAATTTCCCCACAACCGGGAGTATAATATTTCCTGATTCCTTAACCGTCTGTGCAAGTTTTTTATCATTATCAAGGTTCTCTTCAATTCTTTCTAATTTTTCAAGGACCCAGGCATAAGAGGCTTTTTCACCGGTGGTCTCCTGCTGCTGAGAGATAGCCTCGTAAAGTTCTTTGACCTCCTTTAGGCCCTGGTTTTGTTCCTTTTGGCTGAAAACAAGATCCAGTCCGATCAGCTTTGCGCCATTGGCTTTCAAAATGCGAATCATCTCGGCAATCAAAGACCTTGGCCAGGGCCATGGGCCGAGCTGGCTTAAGCTCTTCTCATCAATATTGACTATTGCAATTTTGTTTTCCCCCATTGATCTGGGTAAATCCAACCGCATCTCAACGCTGTAGACAATTCTCTCCATGCTCTCTAACAACGGGAAGGCCTTGAAAGAGAGAAATATATAAAAAACGGCGATGAGCGCAGTGATTAAAAGGTCTGTTCTATTAACGGTGAGTTTCATACAATGGCTTCAGCTACGTCCTTTTAAACTCAGGTCGAACCATCAGACAAGGAGGTTTTTTGTCGATAGGAACAATATGGTTTTATAATTTCATCATAATATCAAAATGCCTGCATATTGTCAAAAAGAAACAAGGCCTTGCAGCAATTCTAATTTAACCTTTAAACCTTGCTAATGCAGGGCCGTGGGGTCCTGCCAGATGAAAGCCATAATTAGAATTGCTGCAAACACAATTTCCCTTGAAAGGGCAAAAATAAAATGATAATTTTCAAGTCACACAAAAAACGTGCCTGAAGGAAAAAGCAGGGAAGAAGGAGTACCTGAATGACAGAGAATAAACCCCAGCGCATACCGAACATAGCTGAGAAAAAAAACCTTGTAGACAGGCGAAGACTTGGTGAATTGTTGGTGGAGACCGGCCTCTTGACCCGCGAAAATCTCAAAGATGCCTTGGAAGCCCAGAAAGGCACGGGAAAAAGACTGGGCCAGATTTTGATGGATAGGCATCTTATTTCAGAAGAAGAAATCGCCTTTGCATTGGCCATGCAGCTCAAGATTCCTTTCATGGACCTCACGGATTATCCCATCAAAGAAAAAGTAATTGAAACGATCCCTGAGCATATTTGTAAAAGGTTTTACTGCATACCTATAGACAAGAAAGAGAATATCCTTCATGTTTCCATGGCTGATCCTCTTGACCTCAACATGATGAAGGAACTCCAATTTGTAACAGGACTGAATATACATCCTGCGATCTCGACAGCCACACAAATACATGAACGACTTCAAAAATACTACCATCCGGACACGTCCATCAGCGATGTTGGCGCGGAACTTGCCAAGGAGGATTTTCTTGAGTTCTACCCTGAAGAGGAAGAAATTGATGATGAAGAAGAGGCGGCATTAAATAACCTCCAGGACTCCCCGTTTGTCAAGATGGTGGACCTGGTCATCAAGAATGCTATTAAAAAAGGAGCCAGTGATATCCATGTTGAGGCCCAGGAGCACTATGTTAGAATTCGGAATCGCATTGATGGTGTCCTGCAAGACGCAATAAAACTCCCGAAATGGACACAACCCGTCATCATTTCACGTATTAAGGTCTTGAGTGGCATGGACATTGCCGAAAAAAGGCTTCCCCAGGACGGAAGGATTCGGGTTAGGACCAAAGAGTCTCCAGTAGACCTGCGCGTCTCGACACTTCCTACCTTCTATGGTGAAAAAGCAGTCATACGGATCTTGAACAAGCAGACAGCTTCTCTTTCCATGGATATGCTCGGGTTCAGGGAAGAAAACATAAATATCTTGCGTGGTTTTATCGAGCGACCACAGGGTATGATCCTGATTACCGGGCCAACAGGGAGCGGAAAGACCTCAACCCTTTACGCCTGTATGCGAGAGGTAAGATCCGATGCAGTGAATATAATAACGGTTGAAGATCCGATTGAGTATGAAATGTCTGGCATTAACCAGGTTCAGATAAACGAAAAAGTGGGATTAACCTTTCCTTTCATCTTACGTTCCATACTAAGGCAGGATCCAAATGTTGTTATGGTGGGCGAAATTAGAGACCGGGAGACAGCCGAGATCGCGCTTCAGGCGTCCCTGACCGGTCACCTGGTGCTATCGACCCTCCACACCAATGATGCCCCATCTGCAGTTACAAGGCTCGTGGATATTGGAATGCCTCCTTATCTGATTGCTTCTTCTGTTGTAGGCGTAATTGCCCAGCGGCTGGTCCGGGTAATCTGCCCCAGGTGCAAAGAAGAATATATCCCAAGCTCTGAGGAACTTTCCAGAATCAGTATGAGCCAAAACGAACTCCCTTTTAAATTCTACCGGGGGACTGGGTGTGCTGCATGCAATAATACAGGTTATAAGGGGCGTACATCTATTGAAGAAGTCATGATCATGGGGTATAAAATTAGAGAGCTTATCCAATCAGGAGCCAGTGTTGATAACATTCGAGACGCGGCCCTGGTGACCGGTATGACAACATTGGGCTTCAGTGGGCTTGAAATGATCCGTAAGGGGATTACTACGATCGAAGAAGTTCTGAAGGCCGTCTTCCAGAAAGAGGAAATGACCACCATTTGTTCTCACTGCGGCAAGGCAGTGAGCGTGGATTTCAGGGATTGCCCCTTTTGCAAGAACCCACTGGTGCCTACCTGCACCTCTTGTGGACGGATAGTAGAAGCGGACTGGGTGGTCTGCCCTCACTGTAGAAACGATCTTAAGCCATAAAATCCAACCCAAGCCTACCAGATATTTCTTGACTAAACAGCCATTTTTTTCTATTATTAATGGATTGGATTTAGCGGGAAGATTGAGCCCCCCGGCAGGGATGAAGTTTTTTGGGATTCAATAAGCTAAACGGCCAAGCATAGCTTAATCGGGCCGGAGCAGGGCTTTTCCTGGCTTGGAAAAATTCCAAAATGACTTTTTTATGAGGTTATTTGCGTCAGATGCAGTGTAAACATCATCCAGATCGAATAGCAGAACACATCTGCGTTAGCTGTGGCGCGCCAATTTGTAATGATTGCTCTGAAGAGGTCAAGCCGGGGGTTTACAGCTGTTTTCAATGCGCGATGCTTCAGTCTGTTTCAGACAGCGGCGCCGGCCTGACAGCCAAGCATGAAAAGTCTTTTGAGAAGAGCGGGAAACGAAAGAAAAAATGGGGTCCCTTTCAGTACTTTGTGGTACTCTCCTCTGTCTTGATCCTTGTGATGTGGGGTGTAATTATGTTTGGAGGGCAGCCTGCTCCCCAGCGGACTGCTGAATTTGCGAAAAAGGGGAGGGTCCTTCTTTTCATGGTGGATGGGGCATTAAAGCGTTATGCGCATTATGAAGAAAGTAAATACCCCATAACACTCTCCGATCTTATCCCCAAGTACCTTTCACTCAGGCAGAATGAACTCTTCTATTTGGATAAGCTTACCTATGAAAGCGACATAGATGCAGGTTACAGGCTGTCCTTGGCCAATCCAAAAAAGGGTGAAATGAATATAATTCTTTCTCCCAAGGGGATTGAGCATATCCCATTTGTGGGGGGGGAGCTTGATGAAGAGGGACAGGGGCTTTACACTTATTGAGGTGATAGTAGTCATCGCCATCCTAGGTATCCTTGCCGCCACTGCCATACCGTTTTATACTATTTATCGGCAGCGTACTTATGGGTCTGAGGCAACGGTAATGATAAAACAGATCCTGAACGCTGAAGTCGCATATTATCTTGAGAATGATGCCTTTTTCCCTCCTATAGGCGTATACCCTGGAGATAGGATAGACATATCACATAACCCTGCAAATAATACCCCAGCGGAAATTGCCCAGATTAAACAGGCGCTTAAAATTACTATCCCAGAGCGCCATAATCTCGACTTCACGATTGAACGTGGGCTTGATCCAATTCTATTAATTGATGCTGTCTGGGTGACGGTAGCATCTTATAATTTATCTTTTCCGCTTTTCGGTGACGGATCCACGTTCATTACGGCCTATGTCAATAGTAATGGTAAGTTTGGTCCTTGAAAATAGGATGTCGTAATTCGTCTTTTGTGCTCCTTGATAACGACCCGAACTCTGGCAAATGGTGGGTAGTTGAGAATGGAAAAACGTCCCGATTATTTAGTATAAAATATTGCAGTTAGGTTTATTAAACTGCCAAACCATAAGAGTAAAACATTGTTCAAAAACTTTCTGACCAGCGGCGTAAAGGCGGAGGCTCCGGAAAAAATAAGGAGGATTAAGGTCCTCAACCTGTTTGAACTGGTTTTTGTAATCGCGGCCCCGTTGTTGGGGCTTTTTTATTATTATGTTGGGGCCTTTTTTCTTTTTAAGACAGGCATGGCTGCGAGTGCCCTTGGAATCGCGGCAATTCTCCTCCTGAGGATAACAAAGAACCCTGCGTTGACTGGTAATTTTGCCGTATTAGTCCTGTGGGCCTTCTTATTTGTCATCCGATGGAATACCGGAGGAATGTCCGCCGACGGGCTGATACTTTTATCCTGGGTCTGGAACGCGGTTATTATTCTCCTGGCTATCTATGTTACCGGCTACATGTGGGGAGCAATCTGGGCCTGCGTGGTGTTTATGGAAAGCGGCTTTGCAGTATATCTTTTTCGAGGCGGACACCAATTCATTAATGTTATCCCCCCGGAAGTTTCCCCGGTTTATTCTTTGGGTTTCTATCTCATGGGCCTTCTGGCAACTCTCCTGTTTGCCTTTTTGTTTGAGAAGGAAAGAAATGATGCTCAAATGCGGGAGGAAGAGAAGTCGAAGGTCTTGAAGGATTCGAGAAGATATACCGAGGATATACTGGAAAGATCACCAGTGCCCACTTTTGTGTTGGATAATAGCCACCGTGTTATCCAGTGGAACCGCGCTTGCCAGGAGCTTACAGGCATTATGCCCCAGGAAATTCTTGGCAATAGGGTTTGGGACGGGTTTTTTTTGGATGAAAAGGGGTGCCTTGCTGATAAACTACTGGATAATCCGGAGTCTCTACCCAGAGAATACGGTGAATCCATGATATCGAGGACAGAAAGCGGGAGTTTTGCTGTCGAGACCCTGCTTCCCAATCTTAAAGGGGGTTTGAGGGCAATTGTTAACACGGCTCCGATCCTTGATGAAGATGGCGGGGTGAGGGGTGCTATACAGACCATCCAGGATATTAGTAAGCGCCAGGAAGCGGACGAAGCCAATTTAGACCACACGTATGGCAGCAATGACCACTCGGCCTTTCCAGCATTCAAGATCGACACTGCGGGTAATATATCCAGTTGGAACAAGGCGTGTGAAGATTGTTTTGGCCACCCTTCATCTGAAATGTTAGGAAACAGCCCTTTGACTCTGATATCTAAGGGTTACCGGCGGGATTTCAAAGATACCATTGTTCGAGTGTTTAAGGGAGAGTCCGTTAAGTCTAAAGAATGGAAATACGAGACCAATGAAGGAAAACCCTGTTATGTGCTTGCCAATATAGAACCGGTAAATGGTCTTTCCGGGCAGGTTGTGGAATGCATTGTCACAAGCTCAGACGTTACTGGCCTTAAGTATAGGATGAAAAAGCTGGAGCGCTATGCTGTGGATAAAAAGGAAAAATTCAATAAACTTTCAGAGGATTATAACCTGTTAAAAAGCAATGTTGCCTCTTTTATCCGTAAAAAAAATGGGTAATGGCGTCCTATCCCAGCACTTCATAGGCCATAATCCCTGAACTTTTCCCTTTGACCTTCCTGGTTCCAATCTCCTGGATCTTGAATTTGTTCTTTACCAAACCAAAGGTTTCCTCACCTATAATGATCTGGTTTGGTTTGGCGATGGACTCCAGTCGTGAGGCAACGTTAACAGGATCCCCGATCACCGTGTATTCCATCCTTTTTGGAGACCCGATATTCCCGGCTACGACACGACCGGTGTTCAGGCCAACACGTATATCGAATCTTCTGTCAGCGCTCGTTGTTTTCATCATGGCAGTTAACTCTCGCCTGATTTCAAGGCCTGTGCGAACAGCTCTTTCAGCATCGTCTTCTTTCTCCATTGGCGCCCCGAAAACAGCCATGAGCCCGTCACCGATATATTTATCCAGGGTGCCCCCATTGCTAAAGACAATATCGGTCATACTCGAAAAATACCGGTTTAAAATAATATTGATTTCACGGGGTGGCATTGTTTCTGAAAGGCGCGTAAAACCAACAATGTCTGCGAAAAGAATAGTCGCTATGAGTTCCTTGGACTCCATGATATCATCTATTGTCTCTTCCCCTCCTTTAAGGATCATTTCAATGACCTGGGGAGAGTGGAAGCGCTGCAATCTATTTCGCATTCGCTCTTCTTCACGGATTCGTTCGTTTAGAGCGGACTGCTCAATGACCATGGCAGCCTGACTGCCTATGGCTTTAAGGAGTTCCAAATCGTCCTGATTGAACTGGTTATCGATTCGTACACTGTCTAATTGTATTACACCGATAATCTTATCCTCTCGCCAAAGGGGCACGCATATGGCAGACTTGATCTGCTGTATCATCACACTTTTGGCCCCGTCCAACCGGGCATCAGTCATGGCATTGGATGTAAGAAGGGCTACCTTGCCATTGATGACTTTGTCAATAAGGGTACGGCTCGCCTTTATTTCTCGTTTAGATTTCCCATGCTCCGCCTTATGCTTGACGACAACAGGAATGAGATTGTCTCCATCCGGACCACCGGCAAGGACTAAAAAGCCGTAATCCGCATCAATGACCATAAAGATGAGATCCATGATTTTTCTCAAAAGTTCATTGAAGTCATGGATCTGATTCAGATGCCGACTAATCTCGTAGAGAACAAAGAGCACTTTATTGTTTCTCGCCAGTTCAGCCAGGTATTCCTGCGAATTAAACCTTTCTTTTTTTAGAGCAAAATCAGATTTTCCTCGTTTTTCCTCATTTTTGTCCTCCGAAGAAACCAGAAGTTCTTGGGATTGCCCATGGCGTTCAAGGGGGCTACTCCTTACAATCTGCCTATCCACGGCTGAATCCCTTTCAACGGTTAGGACGACGGAGTCCTCGGCCTGGTCCAGGGAGTTTCCATTTATAAGAAATGTCAGTTTGCTTGATCCAATTTGTATCTTATCACCGTGTTTCAGGAAGACTTTTTGTATTGATTTACCATTTAATCTTGTTCCGTTGTAACTGCCGAGATCGGCCAAGATATAGTCATTTTTTCTTTTTTGGATTTCAGTGTGATAGCGAGATACGGCGTTGTCAGCAAGGATCAAGTCATTATCATTACTGCGCCCAATCCTTACTTTGTCCTTAGAGATGGAAAAATTGAATATTTGCCCATCATTGGTTACTACATACAAGTTAGGCATGGCATGCCTTCCTCTTTACAAGTTAGTCCATGGGTTCAAAGCCCGCCCTCCCCGTCCCGAGACCGGGACGGGATCGGGAGGTGCGACTCGTGGCATGATTCCAAAAAAACCTGTGCTTGAGTAGACTTAGACTGTACTTTTCGCATATATAGTCCCGATGAACGGTCTGGGCCAGGGGTTCAAGGTTTAATGCAAATCTCAACCTTTGATACGACAACCCTGAACCTTTGAACTCTGAGCCCGTGAACGACTACGAATACATTAAGGAAAGCGGGGCACAGAATGCGCCAGAGAAACATGAGGGACAGGGTACTACCATAGCCAATTTCCGTATTTGTCCCATCGACTGCTTACCTCGATTCCGATTTTGGACAGTAGATGGTGAAAGAGAAATCGCCTGTTTCCCCGAAAATAGCCGAGGTTCTGACAATGAGAATCCGGTTTGTAGCCTTTTGACAGCGCCTCTCTCAAGCTTGTGGTTTTCGCTGTTTTACCTGCAACGCATACATAGTCAAAGTGGATGGAATGATAAAGCTTGTCTTCCAGAGTGATCACCACAACCGCATTATCTGGTACCTTCTCTTCAACCGTGACATAAATGCTCAGGAAAAATCCGATAAGAAAAAGGCTTATTAGAATGACCGTAATAACCTGGTATTTTTTCTTCATTGCGACAAAACCCAAATGGCATCAAAACACAGGGTGAGCACTGGCATGACTCAAATTCAGGATTCCTGTTCCTTTTGAAAAATGGCCAAATCCGAATAGTACGGTATGCATTAAATATTTTATTTATACTTGATCTAACCGATAAAGTCAACTTTTTGCGCCTTTTTCTTAATCTTTTTAGGTCATTGTGACTGTATTATCAGACTTTGAGCCCGGCTGATGTCATTTGTCTTGTGAATTTGTTTCCGGCATGAGGGAATTGTCACCTTCCCGTTTTGCATTTTGTTTTTGCTCATATTTGAAAAAAAAGACGGATATAGCAAGACATGTAAAATAAACAGCAAGAAAACCAAAAAGCAGATCTTCTGTTTTCAATGCCAAAACCGAAAATATGATAGCGCCAATAAACATTAATTTTGTGTTCATAGTAAATGTTTTATCGGCTAAAAAATTAAAAACTTAAATGATAGTATGATTTTCAAAAAAAAAGGGCCAATCCCGCCCTGCGGGACTAACCCTTTTAAAACATTGTGTTTTATTGGTGCCGAGACGCAGAATTGAACTGCGGACACGGGGATTTTCAGTCCCCTGCTCTACCGACTGAGCTATCTCGGCATAAAAACGATTGGATTATAGTTCCGATGGACAATCAGGTCAAGATCAAAAATCACGAAACGATTTTATTACTTGATATCAAGACGATTTGAGGTCAGTCCCCTCCAGATCAAGGTCTAAGTCTAAGTCCTCAAGCTCCAAATCCTCGGCTTTGATGGGTTGGTTAAGGTTCTTAGTTGGTTCCTCCAGGGCTGAAGCCAAACCTTCCAAATCAATAGGGACATCTTCTTCTGCTTTCTCTTGAAGTTTCACCTCAGAAATTGGTCCCGATTCACTTCGCGATAGATCGTCAAGGTTAAAACCTGTTGTTTCTTCATCCGCTTCAACAGGTTCAAAAAGGGCTGTTTTTTCAGGATCTCCACCTTCAGTCGGCAAAAGATCCGAATCAACAATAGTCTCAATTTCTGCTGCATCTTCAGTCTGCGCGGGCTCAAATCGAGCATCTTCAATGGGAAGATCTTCAATATCCAGGGATAGATCAGCGGCATCCTCTTTAGGTGTTTCATCCCACACTTCATCCAGCGTGTTTTCCAACTGCATGTCAAATTCCTGACTGTCTTTAAATGTCTTTTCCATGGCTTCAATAGCCTGGGAGTCTTCCAGGCTGAGGCCTTCTTCCTCTTCCAATACTGATGCTGTGTCCTCGGATACCTGGACGCTGATATCGGCACCTGTCTCACTTGCTTCTCCGGTCAGCGCTTTCAGCATAGACAGCGGAGCTGCTTTATATGAGGGCAAGCTCATTTTATCCCTTAGCGCGGCAATATTTTTGTTACATTTCGGACAGACTTCATTATAGTCAAAACTTATATAACCACATTTCGGGCATTTCATTTTAGCCTCCAGCAATATAGTGAAGCAATAATATGTCTCGTAATTTCTATCCCGCCATGGCGGGATAAGCGAAATGTACTAACTTGAAATATATTTAGTTTAAAATAAAAATAATATAAAAATAACATTATTCTTGTTAA